>NZ_CAXBJS010000286.1:0-1517 GCF_963976025.1 uncultured Arenimonas sp. | reverse complement strand
ACGTGCGCCGTGACGCCATCCAGAGCGTCAAGGAACTGCTCAAGGAAAAGCAGGTCACCGAAGACGAGTCGCATCGCGCCGAGGACGAGATCCAGAAGCTCACCGACAAGGCCGTCAAGGACGTCGACGAAGTGGTCAAGGCCAAGGAACAGGAGTTGATGGCGGTTTGAGCCAGGCCGCCACGATGCCCGCCCCGCCAACCCTGCGGCTGCCCCGCCACCTGGCCGTCATCATGGACGGCAACGGCCGCTGGGCGCAGCGCCGCAATCGCCCGCGCACGCTGGGCCACCGCGCCGGCGCCAAGGCGGTGCAGGTGTGCGTGGACTACTGCCTGGCGCGGGGCATCGAGGCGCTTACCCTGTTCGCCTTCTCGTCCGAAAACTGGAACCGGCCCGAAGACGAAGTCGGCGCGCTGATGAAGCTGTTCCTGCGCATGCTCGACAGCGAAGTCGGCGAACTGCACCGCCGCGGCGTGCGCCTGTCCTTCATCGGCGATCGCAGCGGTTTCCCGGAAGCCATCCGTAGCCGCATGGCCCAGGCCGAACAGCAGGCGCCTGCGCAGCCCCGCCTGGCCCTGAACATCGCCGTGGGTTATGGCGGCCGCTGGGACATCGCCCAGGCCTGCCGCAGCCTGGCCGAGGACGTCGCGGCCGGCCGCCTGGCGCCGGAGGACATCAACGAAACCCTGCTCGGCGAACGCATCAGCCTGGCCGGCCTGCCCTCGCCCGACCTGTTCATCCGCACCGGCGGCGACCTGCGCATCAGCAATTTCCTGCTCTGGCAGCTGGCCTACACCGAACTGTGGTTCACCGAAACCCTGTGGCCCGACCTCGACGACAGCGTGCTCGACGCGGCCATGGTCGCGTTCGCCGACCGCGAGCGCCGCTTCGGCCTGACCAGCGCCCAGGTCGCCGGGGGTGCCACGTGAGCCGCCGCCAGCGCATCACCACGGCCGTGGTGCTGGCGCCGCTGCCGATCCTGGCGGTGCTGTTCCTGCCCACGCCCTGGCTGGCCGCGATCATCGCCCTGGTGCTGCTGGCCGGCCTGTGGGAATGGACCCATTTCGCCGGCGTGCACGACCGCCTGCCGCGCGCCGCCTTCCTTACCGCCAACGCCCTGCTGATGGCCGCCCTGGTCTGGGGCGGCGGCCCCAGCCTGTTCACGCTCAAGCTGATGAGCCTGGTCGGCGTGCTCTGGTGGGCAGTGGTCTGCCTTTGGCTGGCCCGTCCCGGCTTCGCCCGGGCCGACACCGCGGCCAACCGCAGCCTCAAGCTGCTGGCCGGCACCCTGGGCATCATCCCGGCCTGGTGCGCACTGGGCTGGCTGCATTCGGAAGACCCGTACGGCGCCCGCTGGACCCTGTTCGCCCTGCTGATCGTCTGGGCCGCCGACAGCGGCGCCTATTTCGCAGGTTCGCGCTGGGGCAAGCGCAAGCTGGCGCCCACCATCAGCCCGGGCAAGAGCTGGGAAGGCGTTTACGGCGGCCTGGCCACGACGGCCCTGCTGGCCATCCCGGC
>NZ_CAXBJS010000285.1:0-1557 GCF_963976025.1 uncultured Arenimonas sp. | reverse complement strand
AAATCCTCGAGTCCACGGCCAGGGGCGAGGGCCCGGCCAGGCTGCTGGTGGCCCTGGGTTACGCCGGCTGGGAAGCGGGCCAGCTCGAAGAAGAACTGGCCGCCAACAGCTGGCTGACGGTGCCGGCGGACAAAGCGGTGCTGTTCGACACGCCGATGGCCGGGCGCTGGCACGCCGCGGCGCGCTGCCTGGGCGTGGACATCGAACACCTGGCCGACTACGCCGGGCACGCATGACCGGCCCCGTGACCTTGCTGGCCTTCGACGTCGGCGCCCGCCGCATCGGCGTGGCCCTGGGCAATACGCTGTCGGGCACCGCGCGCGAACTGGGCGTGCTGGACGTGCGCGAGGCCGGCCCGGACTGGCCGCGCCTGGACCAGTGGGTCAGGGAATGGCGCCCCGACGCCCTGGTGGTCGGCGACCCGTCCACGCTCGACGGCGGCGACCAGCCGGCGCGCCAGCGCGCCCGCGCTTTCGCCGCCGAAATAGCCCGGCGCTACGGCCTGCCGGTGCACCCGGTGGACGAGCGCAGCACGTCGAAGGAAGCCAGCCGCCGCTTCGCCGCCGGCCGCGCCGCCGGCACCCGCAAGCGCCACCAGGCCGAACAGATAGATGCGCTGGCCGCCGTGATCATCCTCGAACGCTGGCTGGCCGACCCCGGTTCCCACCTTCCCCCGATGCCTGAAGCCCACCCATGAACCACGACTTCCAGCTGACGTCCGACGGCCGCCTGCGCCACCTGCTCAGCCTCGAGGGCCTGCCGGCGCCACTGCTGCGCCAGCTGCTCGACCAGGCCGAACTGCTGCTTCCGCACGCGCACGCCGGCACCGGCGCGCGCACCCGGCACCCGGGGCGGACCTGCTGCACGCTGTTCTTCGAGCCGTCCACGCGCACGCGCAGCAGCTTCCAGCTGGCGGCGACCCGGCTGGGCATGGACGTGCTGAACTTCGACGTGGCGACCTCGTCGACCAAGAAGGGCGAATCGGCGCTCGACACGCTCAAGACCATCGAGGCGATGGGCGTGGACCTGTTCGTGATCCGCCACGCCGACGACGGCGCGGTGGCGGCGCTGGCCGCGGGCGCCAACCCGGGCACCCGGGTGATCAACGCCGGCGACGGCCGCGCGGCGCATCCGACCCAGGGCCTGCTGGACATGCTGACCCTGCGCCAGCACAAGGGCGACGATTTCAGCGCGCTGAAGGTGCTGGTGGCCGGCGACGTGAAACATTCGCGGGTTGCACGCTCGGACCTGCACGCGCTGCGTGCGCTGGGCTGCGGCGAAATCCGGGTCTGCGGGCCGGCGAACCTGCTGCCGGACGCGTCGGAGCTGGCCGGCTGCCGGGTGCTGCACGATTTCGACGAGGCGGTGGCGGGCGTGGACGCGGTGATGATGCTGCGGCTGCAGCGCGAGCGCATGGAACAGGGGCTGGTGCCGTCGCTGGAAGGTTATTACCGCGACTTCGGCCTGTCCCCGGACCGCCTGGCCCTCGCGGCCCCGGACGCCATCGTGATGCACCCCGGCCCGATGAACCGCGGCATCGAGATCGACGGCAGCGTC
>NZ_CAXBJS010000284.1:0-1631 GCF_963976025.1 uncultured Arenimonas sp. | reverse complement strand
GGTCTGCTCGGGCGGCCGCTACGAAAACCTGGCCAGCCACTACACCAAGTCCAAGCTGCCGGGCGTTGGCATTTCCATCGGCGCCACGCGCCTGTTCTTCCAGCTGCGCGAGGCCGGCATCCTGTCCAGCGCGGAAAGTTCGGTCGACGTCATGGTCGGCCTGATGGACGAAGAACGCCTGGCCGATTCGCTCGACATCGCCCGCCAGCTGCGCGGCGCCGGCATCAATGCCGAGGTGCAGATGGAAGGCAAGAAGCTGGCCAAGCAGTTCCAGTACGCCGACAAGGCCGGCATCCGCTTCGTGGTGCTCTACGGCGAAGACGAAGCCGCGCGCAACGTGGTCACGGTGAAGGACCTGCGCGCCAAGGAACAGTTCGAAGTCGCCCGCGACGACCTGGCAAAGACCCTGCGCGTGGAAATCGAACAACAGCGCGCCATGGGAGGCGTCTGACATGAAGCCGATCACCCTCGACGGCCGCAGCCTCAACCGTGCCCAGGTGGCCGAGATCGCGCACGGCGCGCCGGTCACGCTCGACGCCGGGCAGATGCACGCGGTGCAGCGCGCGGCCGACTTCCTGGCCGAACAGGTGCGCAAGCAGGAGCCGATCTACGGTGTTTCCACCGGTTTTGGTTCCAACGCCGACAAGCTGCTTGGCTCGCGCCGCGTTCGCCACGGCATGCCCGGCGCCGCCGACACTGATGAAACCGTGCTCGAGGAACTGCAGCGCAACCTCATCGTCACCCACGCCGTCTGCGTGGGTGAACCCTTCGCGCCCGACGTGGTGCGCGCCATGCTGGCGATCCGCATCAACACCCTGATGATGGGCCACTCTGGCATCCGCCCGCAGGTGCTCGAGGCGCTGGCCGCGATGCTGAACGCAGGCATCGTGCCGGTGGTGCCGCGCAAGGGCAGCGTCGGCGCCAGCGGCGACCTGGCGCCGCTGTCGCACCTGGCCATCGTGCTGCTGGGCGGCGGCGAAGCCTTCTACGACGGTGAACGCATGACCGGCGCCGAAGCCCTGGCCCGCGCCGGCCTGGAGCCGGTGAAGCTTTCGCACAAGGAAGGCCTGGCGCTGAACAACGGCACCGCCCAGATGCTGGCCACCGCCGTGCTGGCGATCGAAAAGCTCGAAGACCTGCTCGACACCGCCGACCTGGCCGCGGCAATGACGCTCGACGCCTTCGCCGGCCGCCTGCGCGCCTTCGACCCCCACGTGCACGCGCTGCGTCCGCACCCGGGCCAGGTGCACGTGGCGCACCAGCTGCGCCGGCTGCTGGCGGGTTCGACGCTGTCGGACATCGCCTACCACCTGGTGCCCAAGTTCCGCTCCTGGCTGCCCGAAAGCTGGTCCGACCCGGAGCAGCAGGCCCTGGGCTTCGACATCGGCTGGGACTGGGTGCCGCTTACGCAGCGCCACGGCCGCGAGCGTTTCTACCAGCGCTTCCGGCCCTTCCGCGGCGGCAAGAAGCACCAGCCGCAGGACAGCTACTCGCTGCGCTGCATCCCGCAGGTGCACGGCGCCGTGCGCGATGCCCTGGAACAGGCCAAGCGCGTCATCGATATCGAACTCAACGCCGTCACCGACAACCCGCTGCTGTTCCCGGGCCTGGAAGGCGCCAAGGAAATCGAA
>NZ_CAXBJS010000283.1:0-1709 GCF_963976025.1 uncultured Arenimonas sp. | reverse complement strand
GGCCTGGTGGTCACGCGTGGCACGCGCCAGCCACGGCAGAACGTCGCGATCTACCGCCAGCAGTTGCTGGACCGCAACCGGGTCATCATGCGCTGGCTGCCGCACCGCGGCGGCGCGCTGGATTTCGCCGACTTCCGGGCCGCACATCCCGGCAAGCCCTTCCCGTTGCTGGTGGCGATCGGGGCCGATCCGGCGACGATGCTGGCCGCGGTGGCGCCGGTGCCCGACACCCTCTCGGAGTACGAGTTCGCCGGCCTGCTGCGGGGTGCGCGTACACGGGTCTGGCACAGCACACTGACCGGGCTGGATGCCCCGGCCGGCTCGGAGATCCTGCTCGAGGGTTTTATCGAACCGGGCGATGCCGCGCTCGAGGGCCCCTTCGGCGACCACACCGGCTACTACAACGCCCAGGGCGAGTTCCCCGTCTTCACGGTGAAGCGGCTGCGCATGCGCCGCGACGCGATCTACCACGGCAGCTACATGGGCCGGTCGCCCGGAGACGAGCCTTCGGTGCTCAGCTCGGCGCTCAACGAGGTGTTCGTGCCGATCCTGCGCAAGGTGTTTCCGGAGATCGTCGACTTCTTCCTGCCGCCGGAAGCGTGTTCCTACCGGATAGCGGTGGTCAGCATCCGCAAGCAGTATCCCGGCCACGCGCGCCGGATCATGATGGGCATCTGGTCCTACCTGCGCCAGTTCACCTACACCAAGTTCGTGATCGTCACCGACGACGACATCGACGTGCGCGACTGGTCGCAGGTGCTCTGGGCACTGTCCACGCGCGTGGACCCGGCGCGCGACAGCCTGCTGGTGGAAAACACGCCGATCGATTACCTCGACTTCTCCAGCCCCGTGCCCAACCTCGGTTCGAAGCTGGGCCTGGACGCCACGCGCAAGCTGCCTGGCGAAACAAGCCGGCCCTGGAGCGAGCCGATCGTGCCCGACCCGGCCATCGAACGCCGGGTTCAGTCGCTCTGGGACGCACTCCAGGTCGGATCGTCGAACAGCAGCGGATAGCGGGCCACAACAGCCTGCAGTTCCGCCAGCGCGTCCGCGTCGAAGCCGGATTCGGAAAGGGTATTGCTGGCCACCAGCACGCGCGCAAGTAGCGGGTGCAGCGCAGCATCCGGCTCGGGCTCGAGCTTGCACTCGGCGAACATCATGTCCACGGCCGACTTGAGTTCGGCGGCGATGTTGCGCACCTGGGCGTCATCGAGGTGGGCGTGGCTGCCGTGGTCGAGCGTCGCCGTGGCGGCGCGTACACGCTGCATGCCGCGGCTCAGGGGCGCGTCGGGTGTCCAGCGCCGGGCCGGCAGGGACTCATCGATGGCGCCGTGCGCGGCGTGTGGCTCGTGCACGTCTTCGGACGGGGCGGCGGCATGTTCCTCATGTCCGGGCGCCGCGTCGCTTGAGCCCGCGAGGCCCGGCGTGGTGGCCAGCAGGACCGCGAGCAGGGTGGTTTGGTGGAATCGGGTCATGGGGGTCTTCCATACGCGGCGGCGAGGGAACCCATCCTCACCCCCTTCCACCCAATGCGAACTGACCCAGGTCAATGACGCGGCGGATGGACAGGGCGCAGCATGGCGCGGATTCATTCCAGGAGAAGGTGATGCAACTGGTCTGCCCCGCCGGCAACCTGCCGGCCCTGCGCGCGGCAATCGACGCCGGCGCCGATGCGGTCTACGCCGGATTTCGCGACCAGACCAATGCCC
>NZ_CAXBJS010000282.1:0-1743 GCF_963976025.1 uncultured Arenimonas sp. | reverse complement strand
GGCTTTCCGCGTCAACGCCGAAGCGCCCGGCATGCTGGCCCGGGCCTGCGCCAAGGCGGGCGCCGGCCTGGTGCATTTTTCCACCGACTACGTTTTCGACGGCAGCCAGTCGCGGCCCTGGCGCGAAGACGACCCGACCGGGCCGCTGGGCGTCTATGGCCAGAGCAAGCTGGCCGGCGAAGAAGCCATCCGCGCCAGCGGCGCCGCGCACAAGATCTTCCGCCTGTGCTGGGTGTACGGGCCGCGGGGCCACAATTTCCTGTTGACCATGCTGCGGCTTGGCAAGGAGCGCGACCACCTGCGCGTGGTGGACGACCAGCGCGGTACGCCCACCAGCGCCCGCCGCATCGCCGCCGGCGTCGCCGGGGCCCTGCGGGTGATGCCCGCCGCCAGTGGCACCTGGCACCTGGCGGCCGAAGGCGAGTGCAGCTGGTTCGACTTCGCCGGCGAGATCTTCCGCCAGGCCGTCGACCGCGGCCTGCTGGCCAAAGCCCCGGCGCTGGAGGCCATTCCCAGCAGCGAGTTCCCCACGCCGGCCCGCCGCCCGGCCTATTCGCGGCTCGATACCGGCGCTTTCACGCGTGATACCGGCCTTCACCTTGGTGACTGGCGTGAAGGCCTGGCCGAGGCCCTGGACTCGCTTGCGCCCTAGCGGCGTGCCCCCTATCGTTCAGCGTTGACGTCGTCAAACACGAACCGGGGAGTTCAGATGAAATCCGTCATTACCGCGCTGGCCCTGCTTGCCGGCGCCAGCGCTTCCGCCGCCGAGCTGCCCTCGGTCGAGCACTTCATGCGCCACGCCACCTATTCCAGCGCCCGCATTTCGCCCACCGGCGAATACCTGGCGCTGGGCGTCGACCGCGGCGGCCAGGACGTGCTGACCGTCATCCGCCTCAAGGACATGAAGCTGCTGAAGGTGAACGTGCTGCCGGACGAAAAGTCCGTGGCCGGTTACCAGTGGATCGGCGACGACCGCCTGATCTTCACCGCCATTCGCAAGTACGGCAGCTTCGCCCAGCCGTTCGGCACCGGCGAGTGGTATGCCGTCAATGCCGACGGCAGCCAGCCGCGCCCGGTCATCTTCCGCGGCAGCCGCGGCACCGCCGAGCGTGCCAAGGCCGTGTTCAACGAAAACTTCAGCATGGTCGATCCACTCGAGAACGATCCGCGCAACGTGCTTATGTCCGCCACTACGCCCCGTTCGCGCACTGGTTCCAACACCGAGCTCGTGATGGTCGACACCGTTTCGGGCGTGCGCAAGACGCTGGCGACGGCGCCGCGCGAGAACTGCAGCCTGGCGGTGGATGAAAAGAAGCAGCCGCGTTTCGCCCTGTGCTTCGACCAGGAAAACGAGGAAGGCGAATACGACACCCGCACCGAACTTTACCGGCTCGGTGATGACGGCAAGTGGGCCCTGGTGAACAACGCCGACATCGGCGACGGCAAGCAGATCCGCGTCGCCTGGACCGCGAAGGACGGCACCATCTACGCCCTGCAGGACGACGGCAAGAAGCCGGCGGCCTTCGGCACGCTGGATCGGCAGACCGGCAACTTCCAGAAGATCTTCCAGGACGAGGTGTCCGATATCTCCCGGTACGTGGTGTCGCCCACGGACGACAAGCCGCTGGCCGTGGTCACCGAAGCCGGCATCCCGCGCATCGAGCTTGTGGACGAGCAGCACGCCGACACCGAGCTCTACGCCTCGCTCGCGAGCGCCTTCCCGGGCCAGGTGGTGAATTTCAG
>NZ_CAXBJS010000281.1:0-1813 GCF_963976025.1 uncultured Arenimonas sp. | reverse complement strand
AAGGACCCGGCCGAGTTGGGGGAAAGAATGGGGCGGCGCACCGCGTCGCAACCTGGCCGCTCGGCGCCTGGACCCGTCGAAGCCGGCACAACGTGCCCGCTCGACTGCGAATCCTTTCGAAAGGGCAACGTTGCCCCAGCCTGCAAGGCGACGTTGGCCGAGGTTTATGCCGCCTGCACCGGCGACGCGCCGGTTACCCGCCAGGAAGTTGAGTCGTTGGCGCAATGGATGTTCCGCAGCATGCCCGAACCCATGCGCACGGAAATGTCGGACGGGACCGTGGACACGGTGATGAAGATGCCCAGCGCGCTGCGCGAGGACTGGGCCACCAAGCTGCGTGCCGCACGCGACAAAGGTGACTGACACCCGTCCTGCAGGTGCGGGCCTGCTCGCCTCAGGTCCGTTCCGGCGCAGCGTTGTAGGACGGCGCCTGGCCCGCCGAAGCGAAAAACATCAGGTAGATCAGCCTGCCGTTCTCGAGTGAGTTGCCGAAGGCTTCGCCGGCCGTATGCCACAGCCAGGGCCGCAGCAGCACCAGGCGGTTGAAGCGCATGGGCACGCGCATGGTCATTTCCCAGGCATCGTCGTTCATGGTGTCGCGCTCGAGGATGTCGGAAATCATCTGCCGGGCGCTGGCATAGCCCTGGGCGCGCGCCTCTTCGTCGTTGATGGGTCCGCGGTCGCTATTGGTGGCGCGGTGCCGGAAGAACTCGGTGCCGCCGCGGCAGTCCTCGGGCCGGCTCAGGTACAGGATGCCCGACCAGTGCGCGGTGTCCACGTGCACCTTGGCGCTGCCCTGATCGCCCGCTGTGGCGATGCGGAACTTGCCGTGCGCCTGCGGCGGCGGCATGGCCACCAGCGGTTCGCCCACCAGGCGCGAAACCTCCTGGTCCAGCCCTTCGAGCTGCAGGCGTTGCTGCGAATTGCGGCCCGGGAACTTGCCCGGCACCTGGGGATAGTCGAGCCGCAGTGCGGCCTCGCGCAGCTGCACGGCGTTGTCGAAGAAGTCGTCGACGATGATCGTGGTCGTAGGCATGGCGAAGCAGGCTAAAGCGTTCGCCGGCCGCCGTAAACGGCCACTGCAAGGGTCAGCGCAGCTGGCTGTCTTTGCTGCCGCGGCGGTTGTAGCCACCGCCGGTGGCCTGGGCCTTGTCGGCCGCTTCCTGGCAGGCCACGCACAGGCGGACACCGGGCAGCGCGAGGCGCCGGGCCTCGGGGATGGGCTCGTCGCATTCTTCGCAGTGCAGCAGGCTCGGGCCCTTGGGCAGCTGGCTGCGGGCGCGCTTGATCGCGTCCTTCACGGTCGCGTCGATCTGGTCCTGGACAGCGCCGTCGCCGGCCCAACCGGTCGCCATGGCGGTCTCCCGAAGGGGTTCAAGAAGGGCTGCCATTATAGTCCCGCGCCTGTTGGCGCGCCCCCTTGGCTTCAGCCGCGGGCCAGCTTCAGCCGCCGCAGCCGCCGCAGCACACCGAGGGCTGGGGCTGGATGGCCATCGGCCCCACCGGGTAGCCGGCTTCGGCCAGCAGGCCGGCCAGTTCGCCCGTGGTCACCTGTGCGGCCACGCGCAGGCCGGCATCGAGCGGGTCCAGGTCGACCAGGGCCGCCGGGTCCGCCTCGCACAGCGCCTTGCGCAGCGCATCGAGGTCCACGCCCACCTGCTGCATCGCCACCTTGAATTCCATGGTCCTTTCCTTTCGCGCGGGCCCTTTGGCCGCCAGGGGCCCAGCGTCGCCCATGCCCCCTGGCCGCGCCCTGACGCGGGTCAAGCCGGCCGCAGGCGCCGGGTCATAAAGGCAGACGTGCCACTTAACA
>NZ_CAXBJS010000280.1:0-1816 GCF_963976025.1 uncultured Arenimonas sp. | reverse complement strand
TGACCGGCGGCGAGGCGCTGTTTGCCGACATGGGGCATTTCGGGCGTTTCCCCATCCGGGTCGCCTGGCTGGGCCTGGTGCTGCCGTCGCTGCTGCTGAATTATTTCGGGCAGGGCGCCTTCATCCTCACCCACCCGGGCGAAGTCACGAATCCGTTCTACGAACTCGTACCGTCGTGGGCGCTGTACCCGGTGATCGTCCTGGCGACCCTGGCGACGGTGATCGCGTCGCAGGCGCTGATCTCGGGCACGTTTTCGGTGGTCCGGCAGGCCATCCAGCTGGGTTACCTGCCGCGCATGGAAATCGTGCACACCTCGGCCCACAGCGAAGGCCAGATCTACCTGCCGTGGGTCAACCGCGCCATGCTGGTGGCGGTGGTCGCTGTGGTGCTGGGATTCGGCAGCTCCAGCAACCTGGCCATCGCCTACGGCGTGTCGGTCACCGGCACGATGATCATCAGCACCTTCCTGCTGGTCATCCTGGCGCGCCAGCGCTGGCGCCTGCCCGGTTGGCAGGTCTGGCCGCTGGCCGGGCTGTTCCTGCTGGTGGAAGGCGCGTTTTTTTCGGCCAACGTCATCAAGTTCGTCGAAGGTGCCTGGTTCCCGCTGGCACTGGGCGTGCTGGCCTTCGCGCTGATGCGCAGCTGGCGCCGAGGGCGGGAACTGGTGCGCGCCCAGGGGAAACGCGACAGCCTGCGCATCGAAGACTTCGTCCGCAACCTGGTTTCGCATCCGCCGCTTCGCGTCCCGGGCACGGCCGTGTTCCTGACGCCGTCCAACCAGTACGTACCCCCGGCGCTTTTGCACAACCTCAAGCACAACAAGGTGCTGCATGAACGCAACGTGCTGCTGAGCGTGGAAGTGCTGGGCGTGCCCCGCGCCGACCTGGCCGAACGGGTCGGCCACGTGGACCTCGGGCACGGCTTTGCCCGCCTGACCCTTCGTTTCGGCTACCTGGAAGAGCCGGCCGTCCCGCGGGCGCTCAGGCAGTGGGAGATTCCCGGACCGGCCTTCCAGCCCCTGGAAACCACCTACTTCGCCAGCCGGGAAACCCTGGTCGCCAGGCCGGGGCAGGGCATGGCCCTGTGGCGCGACAAGCTCTTTCTTTTCATGGACCGCAACGCCACCCCGGCCACCGAATTCTTCCGCATACCGGACAACCGGCTGGTGGAGCTCGGGACCCGCCTCGTGATCTGAATGGCGGGCGGTTTCCCTGCCATAATCGTGGCCCATGGAAGACACCCGCGTCATCGCCCCCGCCGCCACCCGTGAAGATGACCTCGCCGAGGCCAGCATCCGGCCCAAGCGGCTGGACGACTACCTGGGCCAGCAGCCGGTCCGGGAACAGCTCAAGATCGCCATCGAGGCGGCCAAGGGCCGGTCCGAGGCCATGGACCACGTGCTCATCTTCGGGCCGCCAGGCCTGGGCAAGACCACGCTCAGCCACGTCATCGCCAACGAACTGGGCGTCAACCTTCGCCAGACCTCGGGCCCGGTGATCGAACGCGCCGGCGACCTGGCCGCGCTGCTGACCAACCTGCAGCCGCACGACGTTCTGTTCGTGGACGAGATCCACCGCCTGTCCCCGGTGGTCGAAGAAGTCCTGTACCCGGCCATGGAGGACTTCCAGATCGACATCATGATCGGCGAAGGCCCCGCGGCCCGCTCGATCAAGCTCGACCTGCCGCCCTTCACCCTGATCGGCGCCACCACCCGGGCCGGCCTGCTGACCGCGCCGCTTCGCGACCGCTTCGGCATCGTCCAGCGCCTGGAGTTCTACAGCGCCGAGGAGCTGACCCGCATCGTGCGCCGTTCGG
>NZ_CAXBJS010000279.1:0-1914 GCF_963976025.1 uncultured Arenimonas sp. | reverse complement strand
CCCGCCGCGACCTGCAGGCCCGGGCCAAGGCCAAGGGCCTGCCCTGGGACACCGCCAAGGGTTTCGACCACTCCGCGCCCGCCAGTGAGCTGGTGCCCGCCGCCGAAGCCGGCGACCTCGACCAGCGCCTGCTGTGGCTGGACGTCAACGGGCAGCGCCGCCAGCAGGCCACGCTGGCCAGCATGGTCTTCAGCGTCGCCGAAGTGATCAACGAACTCTCGAAGCTGTATGCCCTCAAGGCCGGCGACCTGGTCTTCATGGGCACGCCCGCCGGCGTCGCCGCGTTGCAGCAGGGCGACAGCTTCCACGCCGGCATCGAAGGCCTGGTGACGCTGGAAGGTCGTATCACCTGATCCTCCGTCCGGTGTAGATTCACGGTCGGACCCGCAACCACCGACCGGAGCTGACACATGGGAATGGCCAAGGAATTCAAGGAATTTGCGCTGCGCGGCAACGTCGTCGACCTGGCGGTCGGCGTGGTCATCGGCGCCGCATTCGGCAAGATCGTTACCTCGCTGGTCAACGACATCGTGATGCCGGCCCTGGGATACGCCATCGGCGGCGTTGATTTCGGCGACCTGGCCATCGAGCTCAAGGCCGCCACCGTGGACGCCGCCGGCACCGAGATCCCGGCCGTGCTGATCAAATACGGCGCCTTCATCCAGACCGTGGTGGACTTCCTGATCATCGCCCTGGCCATCTTCGTGGCCGTGAAGGTGATGAACTCGCTCAAGCGCAAGGAAGCGGCCTCGCCCGAGCCGCCGCCGGCGCCCAGCGAAGAAGTGAAGCTGCTCACCGAGATTCGCGACAGCCTCAAGTCGCGCTGATACCGAACGTTACATCCCGACGCCGGCCCCCGGGGCCGGCGTCGCCTTGCCGGAGACACCGAATGCGACCCGTCCGAACCCTGCTTGCCCTGTCCCTGCTGGCCGCCGCGCCGGCCTTCGCCGCCACCGGCCTGGATGCCGGCGACATCGCCGCGGCCGAGGGCCTGCGCGAGCGGGCGATGCGCGGCAGCGAAGCCTGGAACGTGGTGGAGTCGCTGACCACCGAAGTCGGCCCGCGCCTGGCCGGCACCCCGGCGGACGCGAAGGCGGTTGAATGGGCGAAGGCGAAGATGCAGGCGATGGGCTTCGACAAGGTTTACCTCGAGCCCGTGACCTTCCCGGTCTGGCTGCGCCACCACGAGCGCGCCGAGGTCCTGGCGCCCTACCCGCAGCCGCTGGTGATCACCGCCCTGGGCGGCAGCGTCGGCACCGGCGAGGCGCCGATCGACGCCGAGGTCGTGGCCTTCGCCACGCTCGATGCGCTCAAGGCGGCGCCCGAGGGCAGCCTGGACGGCAAGATCGCGGTCATCACCAACCGCATGGTGCGCTTCAAGGACGGCCGTGGTTATGGCCCGGCGGTGGGCGCACGCAGCCAGGGCGCGGTGGAAGCCGCGCGCAAGGGCGCGGTGGCCGTGCTTATCCGTTCCATCGGCACCAGCTCCGACCGCTTCGCCCACACCGGCACCATGCGCTATGCCGAAGACGTGCCGCGCATCCCCGCCGCGGCGCTGTCCAACCCCGACGCCGACCTGATCGAACACATGGTCGCGCGCGGCAAGCCGGTGCGCCTGCGCCTGGACATCGCCGCCGAAACGGTGGCCGACTACACCTCGCACAACGTCATCGGCGAGATCCGCGGCCGCGACCTGCCCGGCGAAGTCGTCACCATCGGCGGCCACCTCGATTCCTGGGACCTGGGCACGGGCGCGATCGACGACGGCGCCGGCATCGGCATCACCTTCGCCGCCGGCGCCCTGATCGGCCAGCTTGAACGCGCACCGCGTCGCACCGTGCGCGTGATTGCCTACGCCAACGAAGAACAGGGTCTTTACGGCGGCAAGGCCTATGCCGAGGCGCGCGCCGCCGC
>NZ_CAXBJS010000278.1:0-1916 GCF_963976025.1 uncultured Arenimonas sp. | reverse complement strand
ACGTCGCCGCCAGCCAGCCCGACCCGACGCCGGCGCCGCTGACCTTCGCGGCCAGCGACAAGGTGCGCACGATTGATTTCCGCGGTTACGCCTACACCCGCGAACCCTCGGACGTGTCCGGCGCGCTGATGACCCGCTACGACGAGACCACGCCGCAGCTGTGGCAGGTGCCGATGCGCGACGACGTGCAGCCGGCGATCACCGTGCCGCGGCCCGGCGCGGGTTACCTGGTGCCGGCCGAACACGCGGCGCTGGTGGCCGCCAAGCTGCGCCTGCACGACCTGGTCTTCCATGAGCTTCCGGCGCTGGCGGAAACCGACGTGCAGTCGTTCCGCGCCACCAGCAAGAAGTTCGGCGCCAGCCCGGTCGAAGGCCGGCAGACGCTGGCAGTTGACGGCGAATGGGCGGACGAAACCGTGGCGCTGGGCAAGGGCGCCCTGTTCGTGCCGATCCGCCAGCCGCGCTCGCGCCTGGTGATGGCGCTGCTGGAGCCGCGGGCGCCCGACTCCCTGCTGGCCTGGGGCTGGTTCAACAACCACTTCGAAGCCAAGGAATACATGGAGGCCTACGTGGCCGAGGACGTGGCGCGGGAGATGCTGGCCAGGGATCCGGCGCTTCGCGAAGCCTTCGAAAAGCGCCTGGCCGAAGACGCCGGTTTTGCCGCCAGCCCGGCAGCGCGGCTGGACTTCTTCTACCGCCGGCATGCGTCCTACGACCAGGCGCTGGACCGCTACCCGGTGCTGCGCGTGGGCAGCGACCCGCGCTGAGCCGGCTCAGCCCTTGCGTGCCGCCTCGCGGGCGGCGCGCAGGCGGTCGAGTTTTTCCTTGAGCTTGATCTCCAGGCCACGCTCGACCGGCTGGTAATACACGCGCTCGCCCATGGCTTCCGGGAACGCGGTCTGGCCCAGGGCGATGCCCTCGGGCGCGTCGTGGTCGTACTGGTAGCCGCTGCCGTATCCGAGCGACTTCATAAGCTTGGTCGGCGCATTGCGCAGGTGCAGCGGCACGTCCAGGGTGCCGGTTTCGCGCACGTCCGACTGCGCCGCCTTGAAGGCCACGTAGCCGGCGTTGGACTTGGCGGTGCTGGCCAGGTAGATCACCGCCTGCGCCAGCGCCAGGTCGCCTTCCGGGCTGCCCAGGCGGTCGTAGGTGTCCCAGGCTTCCACGCAGATCTGCAGGCCGCGCGGGTCGGCCAGGCCGATGTCCTCGACCGCCATGCGGGTGATGCGCCGGGCCAGGTAGCCCGGGTCGCAGCCGCCGTCGAGCATGCGCGCGAACCAGTACAGCGCGGCGTCCGGGTTCGAGCTGCGCACGGATTTGTGCAGGGCCGAGATCTGGTCGTAAAAAAGCTCGCCGCCCTTGTCGAAGCGCCGGGTGCGGTCGGCCAGCACCTGGGTCAGGGTGGCCTCGGTGATGTGGCCGCCTTCATCGGCGGCCAGTTCCGCGGCGATCTCGAGCAGGGTCAGCGCCCGGCGCACGTCGCCGTCGGCGGCGCCGGCGATGTCGCGCAGGCGCGCCTGGTCGACCTCGATGCCCTGCCCGCCCAGGCCGCGTGTTTCATCGTCCAGCGCGCGGCGCAGGGCGGCGATGATGTCGTCCACCGACACGGCCTCGAGCACGTGCACCCGGCAGCGCGAGAGCAGCGCCGAATTGAGTTCGAAGCTTGGGTTTTCCGTGGTGGCGCCGACGAACAGGATGCTGCCGCGTTCGATGTGCGGCAGGAAGGCGTCCTGCTGGGTCTTGTTGAAGCGGTGCACCTCGTCCACGAACAGCACCGTGCGCCGGCCTTCGTTGAAGCGGGCCTCGGCGGCCGCCAGCACCTCGCGCACCTGCGGCAGGCCCGACAGCACCGCCGATATGGCCACGAACTCGGCTTCGGCGTAGCGCGCCAGCAGCAGGGCCAGGGTGGTCTTGCC
>NZ_CAXBJS010000277.1:0-1956 GCF_963976025.1 uncultured Arenimonas sp. | reverse complement strand
GGCGCGTCGGCGCCGGTGTCGTCGGAAGTCGGGTCGGGCAGGGCGGTTGCGGCATCGTCGTCGCTGGCGGCCAGCGACTTGACGTAGATCGGCGCCAGCGGGGCTTCCTGCACGATCTCGAGCAGCTGTTCCTTGGCCAGCTCGAGGATCGAAAGGAAGGTCACCACCACGCCCAGGCGGCCTGCCTCGACGGTGAACAGGGTCTGGAAGCCGTGGAACTGGCGCACGCTCAGCGCCTCGCGACGGATCGCGTGGTGGGTGTACAGGTCGGCCCGCTTGAGCACGTCGCGCAGGGCCAGCAGCATTTCGGTCAGGTCCACCGGCGGCGGCGCCTTCACCGCGCTGCGGTCGGGCACGTGCACCGAGGCCAGGGCGGTGTCGCGGTCGAGCCGGTCGAGCTGGTCGATGTCCTCGGCGGCCTTCTTGTAGCGCTCGTATTCCTGCAGGCGGCGCACCAGTTCGGCGCGCGGGTCGGCTTCGTGGCCTTCCTCCACCGGCGGGCGCGGCAGCAGCATGCGCGACTTGATCTCGGCCAGGATCGCGGCCATCACCAGGTATTCGGCGGCCAGTTCGAAGCGCATGTCCTGCATCACCCCGATGTAGTCCACGTACTGCCGGGTGATCTCGGCGACGGGGATGTCCAGGATGTCCAGATTCTGGCGGCGGATCAGGTACAGCAGCAGGTCCAGCGGCCCTTCGAAGGCCTCGAGGAATACCTCGAGCGCATCCGGCGGGATGTACAGGTCCTGCGGCATCTGCAGCACCGGCTGGCCCTTCACCAGGGCCAGCGGCATTTCCTGCTGCTGGGGGTGCGGGGCGCGCGCGGCGTCCTGCGCGATCGGTTCGCTCATCGGCGGCTCATGCAATGTTCGTGGGCTCTCATCGAGCGGGGGCCCCTCCGGCCCGGGTGTTCGGGTGCTACAGCGCCACGGGGTGGAATCCCTGGCGGATGACCTCGGGCTGATCGCCCGTGCAGTCGACGATGCTGGTGGGGCCGGGTTCGCAGTCCTCGGCGTCCAGCATCACGTCGACCCAACGCAACCAACGTTCAGCGACCTGATCGGCCTCGTGGCTGTTCGGATGTTCTTCGTCCGGCAGCACCAGGCTGGTGGACAACAGGGGTTCACCTACGGACTCCAGCACCATCCGGATCACGCCATGGTCGGGCAGGCGGATGCCGATGTCGCGGCGCTTGCTGCGGCCGGCGTTCTTGATGCGTTTGGGCAGGTCCGGGGAGGCTGGCAGGATGAACGTGCATGGCCCCGGGGTCAGCGATCTGAGCAGCCTGAAGGCTGGATCGTCGAGCCGGGCCAGGCGGCCAGCCTCACTCAATTGCCGACAGAGTAAGGTGAAAGGGTGCCGGCTGTCCAGTTCGCGCAGGCGCTGGACCCTTTCTTCTGCCTCCCGGGCCTCCAGGCCCCAGGCCAGGGAATAGCCGGCGTCGGTCGGCACCAGGGCCAGCCCGCCGCCGCGGATCACGGCCACCGCCTTGTCCACGAGGCGCTGCTGCGGGTTGACCGGGTGCACCATCAATCGTTCTGCCATGCCCGATTGTGCCCGGGAACCGGGCGATTGCGCGAATGTTTCTCGCCCGCCCCCGGCCTCGCCCGGGTAAAGTCCCCGGAAATTTCCCGGGGTCCGCGCGAATGTTCCGATGCCTGCTGCTGCTTGTTTTCCTGTCCGTGCTCGGGTCCGCCAGCCCGTGTTCAGCCGCGTCGCCCGGCCCGGCCTCAAGCATCCCGGTGGAACATTTCCTCGACATGGAGGCCTTCGGCAACCTGAAGATCTCGCCGGACGGCAAATACCTCGCGGCCACCGTGCCCCATGGCGACAGGAACGTGCTGGTGGTGCTGCGCCGGCAGGACATGAAGCAGACGGCCGCGGTGAACCTCGAGAAGAACGGCATCGTCAGCGGCTTCTGGTGGGCCAACAACCACCAGCTGCTTTACAAGGGCG
>NZ_CAXBJS010000276.1:0-1985 GCF_963976025.1 uncultured Arenimonas sp. | reverse complement strand
CGGGCGCTTGCCTTCAAGCCGAAGATATTGTTGCTTGATCGTGCGACGGAAAATCTCGACAGCCTGGACGTGCGCACGATCTCGGAGGTGTTGGAGCGGCTCAAGGGCCGGGTCACCATCGTCTTCGCCTCGACTCAGGCGGGGCTGCGCACCATGGCCGACCGTGAGATTGACCTCGAGAGCCTGAAGCCGGCGCCGGAAATCGGCGCGGCCGGCGACGAAGCCGGCCCCAGCACCACGGCCAGGCCCACGGCCAGGCACAGGCAGGCGGCCAGGGCGAACCCGGCCAGCCAGGGCCGGCGCCGTTTGGCGGCGGCCGGTGGCTGCAGGCGGGCGGTGATGCCCGGCCACAGGTCGCGGGTCGGTTCGATTTCCCGGGGCAGCTGGCGCAGCTGCCAGCGAAGTTCGTGATCAGTCATGGTGTCCTCCCAGGCGCGTGCGCAGCAGCTGGCGCGCGCGATGCAATTGGGCCTTGGAACTGCCGACCGCCATGCCCAGCTCGGCGCCGATTTCTTCGTGTTTCCAGCCTTCGACGTCGTGCAGCACCAGCACCGCGCGCGCACGCGGCGGCAGGGTCGCGACGGCGCGTTCGAGGTCCAGGCCCAGCGCCGTGCGCTGGCCGGCGCTGTCGGGGGTGCCTTGCCATTCCAGCGCGGAGTCGTCGGTCTCCCGGTCCTCACCGCCGCGGCGGCTGCGCAGCTCCATCAGCGCGGTGTTCACCGCCAGCCGGTGCAGCCAGGTGCCGAAGGCACTTTCGAAACGAAAGCCCGGCAGCGCCTGCCAGGCCTTCACGAAAGCTTCCTGCAGCAGGTCCTCGGCGCGCGACTCGTGGCCGCACAGCCGGCGCAGCAGCGCGAAGACCCGGCGATGGTGCCGGCGGTAAAGCTGCTCGAAGGCCAGCACGTCCCCGCTGCCGGCGGCGCGGACCAGGGCATGGTCCTGGTCGCGGTCGGGCACGCAGGCAGCGTCGGTGGCTTCAATGGTCACGGCGTGGCTGAGCATACCCACTGGGATGCCGCCCAGCGCCGCGGGGTTTAAGGCGCCGCAAAAAAACAGGGCCGGCATCCGGCCGGCCCTGCTTCGTGCCAGCGGCCGGCCCGTGTCAGGCCAGGAGCGCGGCGATCTTGGCGCGTTCGGCCTTCAGGGCTGCCGGGGTGCGGTCGCCGTATTCGTCCAGGTACTCGGCGATCGATTCCATTTCCGCCTTCCAGCCGGCGCGGTCGATGGACAGCAACTCTTCCAGCTTCGCCGCGTCGAGCTCCAGGCCGTCGGTGTTGATGTCCGAGGGCAGCGGCAGGTTGCCGACCGGCGTTTCCACGGCATGGGCCTGGCCGGTGACGCGCTTGAGCATCCACTCGAGCACGCGCATGTTGTCGCCGAAGCCGGGCCACATGAACTTGCCGTCGGCGTCCTTGCGGAACCAGTTGACCTGGAAGATCTTCGGCAGCTTCGCGCCCTCCTTGTCGAAGGACAGCCAGTGCGCGAAGTAGTCGCCGAAGTTGTAGCCGGCGAAGGGTTTCATGGCCATCGAATCGCGGCGCACCACGCCGACCGCGCCGGTGGCCGCGGCGGTGGTTTCCGAAGCCATCGAGGCGCCGACCAGCACGCCGTGGGTCCAGTCGCGGGCCTCGAGCACCAGCGGCACCAGCGACGCGCGACGGCCGCCGAACACGATGGCGCTGATCGGCACGCCCTGCGGCGCTTCGGCCTGGTCGGTGTAGCTCGGGCACTGCTTCGCGCTGACGGTGAAACGTGCGTTCGGATGCGCCGCCGGCGACACCGACTTGTCGTAGGGGCGGCCCTGCCAGTCTTTCGCCGGCGCGCCGGTGGTCATGCCTTCCCACCAGGGCTGGTTGTCGGCGGTGACGCCGACGTTGGTGAAGATTGCATCGCGGTTGAGCATCGCCATGGCGTTGGCATTGGTCTTTTCGCTGGTGCCCGGCGCCACGCCGAAATAACCCGCCTCGGGGTTGATCGCGTACAGG
>NZ_CAXBJS010000275.1:0-2000 GCF_963976025.1 uncultured Arenimonas sp. | reverse complement strand
GGACAGCAGTTCGAGCGTCATCAGTAGATCACCACGCTGCGGATCGATTCGCCGCGGTGCATCAGGTCGAAGGCATCGTTGATCTTTTCCAGCGGCATGGTGTGGGTGATCAGCGAATCGATGTCGATCTTGCCGTCCATGTACCAGTCGACGATCTTGGGCACGTCGGTGCGGCCACGGGCGCCGCCGAAGGCGCTGCCGCGCCAGTTGCGGCCGGTGACCAGCTGGAAGGGCCGCGTGCTGATCTCGGCCCCGGCCGGCGCCACGCCGATGATCACGCTGGTGCCCCAGCCCTTGTGCGCGCATTCCAGCGCCTGTCGCATCACCTGGGTGTTGCCGATGCATTCGAAGGTGTAATCGGCGCCGCCCTTGGTCAGCGACACCAGGTAGGGCACCAGGTCGCCTTCGACTTCCTTGGGGTTGACGAAATGCGTCATGCCGAACTTGCGCGCCATGGCTTCGCGGCCCGGGTTGAGGTCGACGCCCACGATCATGTCGGCGCCGGCCAGTCGCGCGCCCTGGATCACGTTCAGGCCGATGCCGCCCAGCCCGAACACCACGACCTTCGAACCCACTTCCACCTTGGCGGTGAAGATGACCGCGCCAATGCCGGTGGTGACGCCGCAGCCGATGTAGCAGACCTTGTCGAAGGGCGCGTCCTCGCGGATCTTCGCCAGCGCGATCTCCGGCACCACCGTGTACTGGGCAAACGTGGACGTGCCCATGTAATGCAGCACCGGCTTGCCGTCCAGGCTGAAGCGGCTGGAGCCGTCGGGCATCAGGCCCTGGCCCTGGGTCGAACGGATGGCCTGGCACAGGTTGGTCTTGGGGTTGAGGCAGTACTCGCAGGTGCGGCACTCGGGCGTGTACAGCGGGATGACGTGGTCGCCCTTCTTCAGCGTCGTGACGCCCGGGCCGACATCCACCACGATGCCCGCGCCCTCGTGGCCCAGGATGGCCGGGAACATGCCTTCCGGGTCGGCGCCCGACAGGGTGAACTCGTCGGTGTGGCAGACGCCGGTGGCCTTGAGTTCGACCAGCACCTCGCCGGCGCGCGGGCCTTCAAGGTCGACGGTTTCGATGCTGAGCGGTGCACCGGCCTTGTGTGCAACGGCGGCTTTGACTTTCATGCGGCGGGCTCCCTGATGAATGCACACAGGGTAGCGCAGCCCGCGCCAAGGATTCGTTCACGCCTGCCGGCTTATTCCCCGTCGTGGGCCCGGACCCTGAAACGCCATTCGCGCGGCACCAGCCACTGGCCGTCCTTGCCGCGGAAACCCTGGCCGGGCTCGATTTCGTCGTTGAGCTGCAGCACGTGCCGGCCGCCGGCTGCGAAGCGCACGGGAACGACCAGCACCCGGCCGTCCTGCTCCCAGCGCGGCGTGCCGATCACTTCCGGGGCGTCACCGGACAGGGCCACTGAGCCGCCCATCGGCCGGTCGAACTCCAGCCGCAGCTCACCCTCGCCCGGGGCCACCACGCCGTCTTCGAGCGCCGGCGATGCCGAAAGCAGTTGCACGCCTTCAGCCCGGCGAAGCCGCTGGCGCGCGGCCTGGCGGGCATCTTCGGCGGCGATCATTGCCGCCGGGTCGGCACCCCAGCGGGCGAAGAAGTCGAACACCGCCGCTTCGGCCCGTTCGTCGAAACCAGCCTGCGCGCCCACGGCGGCGTCGATCGCGTCGGCCAGCGCGTCCACCCAGGCAAAGCCGCGGCGACGGTCGTCGCGCAGGTTGCGCCAGTAGGGGCCCATGGCGCCGTGGGCGCGGTAATAACGCAGCACCTGCGCACGCACCAGGCTTTCGTTGAGCATGTAGTCCCACTGCCCGTAGGCGGCGGCCTTCATGTCGGCTTCCACCTGCGCATACAGGCGGGACGCGCCCGGGGCGAGCTGGTCGGCATGGGCGGCCACCCAGGGATTGACGAAAGGATGGTGCACTTCGTGCACCAGCAGGCTCGCCGCCTGGTCGGCCGGGTAGGACGGCGCCTGGCCGGCCTCGTGC
>NZ_CAXBJS010000274.1:0-2017 GCF_963976025.1 uncultured Arenimonas sp. | reverse complement strand
CTGGGTCGCGATCGGCGGCAACCAGGGCCAGGTCCGGGCCACGCTGGAAGCCGCCATCGAAGCCATCGACGCGCTGCCCGGCACGCGGGTGCTGCAGCGCTCGTCGCTTTACCGTACGCCGGCCTGGGGCCGCACCGACCAGCCCGACTTCATCAACGGCGTGCTCGCCGTCGAAACCACGCTCGCCGCGCCCGACCTGCTGGCGAACCTGCTGGGCATCGAAAGGCGGTTTGGCCGCCTGCGCGACGAAGACGCCGGGCGCTGGGGACCGCGCACGCTCGACCTGGACCTGCTGCTGCACGACGACCAGGTGCTGGAACTGCCCGGCCTGAGCCTGCCGCATCCGCGACTGCACGAACGCGCCTTCGTGCTGGTGCCGCTGGCTGAAATCGCGCCCGGCCTGGTCGTGCCGGGGCGGGGCAGGGTGGACGGCTTGCTCGCGAAGGTGGATGCCTCGGGCATCGAAGCGATACCTTAGGCCTTCCCCACCCTGGACGCCGCCATGTACGCCAACGAGCAAAAGGCCGCGCCGCGACCGCGCCTCACCGTACCCGGCCTGCGCAAGATGAAGGCCGAAGGCCGGCGCATCGTCTCGGTCACCGCCTACGACGCCGGCTTCGCGCGCACCGTGGACAGCGCCGGCTTGGACTTCGTGCTGGTCGGCGATTCGCTGGGCATGGTCTGCCAGGGCCACGACAGCACGCTGCCGGTCACCGTCGCCGACATCGCCTACCACGTGGCCTGCGTCGCACGCGGCCTGTCGTCGGCGCTGCTGGTCGCCGACCTGCCGTTCCAGGCCGACGCCACGCCAGGCGCCGCGCTGGAGGCTTCCACGCGCTTCCTGCAGGCCGGCGCGGCCATGGTCAAGCTCGAAGGCGCCGGGCCAAAGCTCGAGATCATCCGTTTCCTGTCCGAGCGCGAGATCCCGGTCTGCGCGCACCTGGGGCTTACCCCGCAGTCGGTGCTGCGCCTGGGCGGTTACAAGGTGCAGGGCCGCGAACAGGCCGCCGCCGACCGTCTTGCCGCCGACGCCCGCGCGGTCGCCGAAGCCGGCGCCGACATGCTGGTGCTCGAGTGCGTGCCTTCGGCCCTGGCCAAGCGCATCAGCGCCGACATTGAAATCCCCACCATCGGCATCGGTGCCGGCCCCGACTGCGACGGCCAGATCCTGGTGCTGCACGACCTGCTGGGCCTCAACAGCGGCCACCGCCGCCCGCGCTTCGTCAAGGATTTCCTGGCCGAAGGTGGTTCCATCGAAGGTGCCCTGCGCGCCTACGCCGACGCGGTGCGCAACGGTAGTTTCCCCGGCCCCGAACACGGATACGCATGATGCAAACCCATGACACGCTGGCGTCCCTGCGCGCGCAGCTTCGCCAGTGGCGCCGGGAAGGTGCCAGCGTCGGTTTCGTGCCGACGATGGGCAACCTGCACGCCGGGCATTTCGCGCTGGTCGAACTGGCCCGCAAACACGCCGACAAGGTGGTGGCCAGCATCTTCGTCAACCCCACCCAGTTCGGTCCCAACGAGGACTACGCGCTGTATCCGCGCACGCCGCAGCGCGACATCGACGCGCTGGCGGCGCACAAGTGCGACGCGCTGTTCCTGCCGGACGTCGAGCAGATGTATCCCTTCGGCACCATGGGCTGCGTGCAGATGCACGTGCCCGGCATCACCGACATCCTGTGCGGCGCGCACCGGCCGGGCCACTTCAACGGCGTTGCCCAGGTGGTGGCGCGGCTGTTCAACATGGTCCAGCCCGACCTGGCCGTGTTCGGCCGCAAGGATTACCAGCAGCTGCAGGTGATCCGCTACATGGCCCGCGAGATGAGCTTCCCGGTCGAGATCATCCCGGCGCCGACGCTGCGCGAGCCCGACGGCCTGGCCATGAGTTCGCGCAACCAGTACCTGCAGGGCGACCAGCGCCAGACCGCCACGCACATCCACCGCACGCTGCTGTTCATGCGCGACGCCGCCCGCCAGGGCCTGCCGGTGCGCGGCATCAAGGACGAGGCGCTGT
>NZ_CAXBJS010000273.1:0-2048 GCF_963976025.1 uncultured Arenimonas sp. | reverse complement strand
TGATCTGGGCCACCGGGGTGTCCGCGGATGAGCGGCCCTGCAGGATGACCTTGCGGGCGTAATCACGCTCGGTGGCGATGCCGATGAGCTCGTCGCCCTGCATCACCAGCACCGAGCCGATGTGGTTTTCGGCCATCAGCCGGATGACCTCCAGGACCGGGGCCTCCTTGGGCACCGTGATCAGGCGGTCGGCCTTACCGGCCAGGATCTGGTTGACGTTGCGCATGCAGCGGCCCTCCGTGATTCCCTGGGGCGACTATACCCCTCAGCGGGGCAACTTGGCTTCCGAAACCAGGTACAGCGGCCGCTGCTGCACCTCCAGGTAAAGCCGGCCCAGGTACTCGCCGATGATGCCCAGCGCCACCAGTTGCACGCCGCCCAGGAACAGCATCACCGTCATCAGCGAAGGCCAGCCCTGCACCGGGTCGTCCCACAGCAGGGTGCGCGCGACGATCCACAGGCCCCAGGCGAAGGCGCCCAGTGCGGTAAGCACGCCCACGTAGGTGGCCAGGCGCAGCGGCACCGTGGAAAAGCTGGTGATGCCTTCCAGCGCCAGGTTCCACAGCCGCCAGTAATTGAACTTGCTGCCGCCAGCCAGGCGCGGCGCGCGTTCGTAGGGCAAGGACACCTGCTTGAAACCCACCCAGGTAAACAGGCCCTTCATGAAACGCTGGCGTTCGCGCAGCTGGCGCAGGGCATCGAGCACCGGCCGCGACATCAGCCGGAAATCGCCGGTGTCGGGCGGGATGGGGGTATGCGACAGGCGCGACATCACCCGGTAGAAGGCCGCCGCGGTGAAACGCTTGAACCAGCTTTCGCCCTCGCGCCGGGTGCGGGTGCCGTAAACCACGTCGAAACCCTCGCGCCATTTGGCCACGAACTGCGGAATCAGTTCGGGCGGGTCCTGGCCGTCGGCATCGATGACCAGGGCCGCGTCGGTATCCACGTGGTCCAGGCCGGCGGTAAGCGCCAGTTCCTTGCCGAAGTTGCGGGCCAGGCGCAGCAGCTGCACGCGCGGATCGTCGGCGGCCAGGGACTGCAGCACCTGCCAGGTGCCGTCGCGGCTGCCGTCGTCCACGTACAGCACCGAGGCCTGCGCATCCAGGCCGTCGAGCACCGCGGCAAGCCGCCGGTGCATTTCCGGCAGCGAGGCCTCCTCGTTGAAGGCGGCGATGACGACGGTGAGGGATTGGCGGGAGGGCATCGGGGGAGTTTACTTCTACTCGACGTAGGCCGGTCCGCCCAGCTGCCGCACCTGCCGCTGGATCCAGGTCGCACGCCGCTGCACGTAGGGGCCCGGCCGGGCGGCGCTGTATTGCTTGGGGTTGGGCAGCACTGCCGCCAGCAGGGCGCATTCGTGGGCGCTAAGCGCGCTGGCAGGTTTGCCGAAGAAGGCCTGGGCCGCGGCTTCGGCCCCGTAGATCCCGTCGCCGAACTCGGCGATGTTCACGTACACCTCGAGAATGCGTTGCTTGGACCAGAAGGTTTCCAACAGCACCGTGTACACGGCCTCGATGCCCTTGCGCAGGTAACCGCCGCCGCCCCACAGGTACAGGTTCTTGGCCACCTGCTGGCTTATGGTGCTGGCGCCGCGCACCCGGCCGCCTTCGGCGTTGGAATCGAGCGCCTTTTCGATGGCGCGCAGGTCGAAGCCGGAATGTTCCGGGAAGGTCTGGTCTTCGGCCGCCACCACGGAGATGGGCAGGCAGGCGGCAATCTGGTCGGCGTCGCGCCAGTCCTGCCGCAGCTCGAAACCCGGCTCGCCGAAACCTTCCACCTGCCGGATAAGCATGAACATCGACGTCGGCGGGTCCAGCCAGCGCAGGGGCGCCACCTGCAGCAGCATGAACACGGCCAGCCAGACCGGCAGCCACAGCAGCCGCCTCAGCCAGCGTCGTTTTCCCTTGGTTCCACCCGTCATCGTCCCGCCTTTGTAGGAGCGCCTTCAGGCGCGAATCTCTTCTTTGCAGGAAGCAAAGTCAAAAGATTCGCGCCTGAAGGCGCTCCTACAGGCCGGCCGACGTAAAATGGGCCCATGGACAAACACC
>NZ_CAXBJS010000272.1:0-2051 GCF_963976025.1 uncultured Arenimonas sp. | reverse complement strand
CGGAAACTGCCCGCCTCCGAGGTCAGGAAGCGCGCCACGCCGCGGCTGTCGTAGACAAAGGCCGCGTAGAACTCGTAGTCCGGAAACATCTGCACGCTGTAGCCGGTGCCTGCCCTGGCCGGGTTGAACCAGTGCGAACTGGTGTCAAGCAACTGGCCATCCAGCGACGGGCAGCCTTCGCCAAGCGCCACCATGGGCTCGGAACCCAGTTCGCCGTCGAGCTGGTAAGTGAACACCAGGCCCTGGGCCGAGGTCGCCGTGACGGTGGCTTCGCCCACCCGCGCCAGGTGGTTGGCGCTGCCATCCCAGGCCGCGCGATAGAGATTCAGGCGGAAAGCGCCTTCGTGCGTCGTCAGTGCGGAGCGCTGCAGGTAATACCAGGTGGACGAACCATCCTGCAGGTAGGTGTACCAGAGGCCCGCCCAGGTGCTGCCGGCGGGATAGAGGAACAGGCCGTGACCACTCCTCGCGGGATTGAAGTAGCTGCCGGGCCTGATCTTCACGGCCGCGCCTTCGAAATCCAGCGACAAGAAGGCGTACGCAGGCGTAGCACCGGCATTGACGGCCTTGGCATACCAGCGCCCCGGCGTAAGCGTACTGGTGGGGATCCACGCCTCGAATTCCGGGCGCACCACCAACGCGTCTTCGGCCATCGTCGGAATACGGGAAGGGCGCGGCGAGGTGTCGTCTTCGACCTTGCTCAGGTACACGTCGATGTTCCGCGCGCCGGTGGCGAGCATGACGCTGTCGGCACCCACCGGCACATCGAAGAACAAGCCATCCAGTGATGCGCCCGCCAGCAGGAAAACCTCCTCGAACCACGGACCCAGCAGGTTGACCGGACGCGTCTCGCCGGCAGTCCGGTCAATCCGCACCGGCACCGGACGGGCCGGCTGGCCCGGCGCGCTGCGCACCATCAGGTAACCCGCCAAGGCCTGGCCCGGACGTATCCAGGGCGTGTACCAGCTCAGGCGAACCGGGAAATTCTCCGCTTGCGCGGTGACGCCCGGCCCCGTGGCCGACAGGCCATAGTTGTAGGAAAGCGACGCGTCGTCATAGGCGGCCATCGCGAAGATTTCGGTTTTCACCGTGTTGGTCGCCGCATCGCGGTTGTGCGAAAGGGCCCAGACATCCATGCGTTCGTCCTGCACGCTGACCTGGATCTCGCAGCGCTGCACGTTGCCGGTCATGGCCGCGACGCACTCGATTTCGGAGGCCTCGGCCACGCCGTTGCCGTTGCGATCGACGCCGACATAAAGGTCGAAGTTTCTCGACTCCATCGACCGGGCATCCACCAGTATCCAGCGCGGGCGCGGGGCCTGCGGGGCTGGCGTGTATGGATACAGCGTCACCCAGGTGGGGAGGGTGGATTGCGGGCTGTCCCATGGCGAGGTGGGCGTTGGGTCGGGATCCATCGGGTACTGGCCAACGACCGGCTCCACCAGCCGCAGGGTGTCGAAACGCGGCGAAGGCATCGCCTGCAATCCGGAGAACTGCAGGTCGAGGAAACCACCCACCGCCGGCGCGTCCACCTGGATGTCGGCATAGGGGCGCAGCACGATCCGAACGGTGGCATCGGCGCACACCGGCGTCGCGCCAGTGCATACGCGGTACACGAAATGGTCTTCCACCAGGGCGTCGGCGCTGGGCGTGTAGAGCACGCGGTCGTCGGCGGCACCGGGCCTGCCGGACGATTGCAGGCTCGCCGTACCCTTTCCGGGCGCCGCCACGATGCTGATCTGCCCGGCGGTCAGCTCCGCCAGGGTCCAGGCATCGTTGTCGAGCACCGGGATAGAAACGGGCCCGGAGCCTTCAAGGATGACCACGCGGTCGTCCCGGCCGACCGGTTCGGCCAGGGCATCGGTTGAGGGGAGAAGGGTGCAGGCCGCCAGGGCGGCGGCAAGAAGACTGGTTTTGATTGTCATGGGCGCCGGGGAGGATAACGATCCGGGCCGACCCCGCACAACGCGGGGCCGGCCGATCAGCGTCAGGGCGTCGGGCAGCCCTGCGTGGTGCCGGGGCCGCCCAGGGCCTGCACCAGGTCGTTGCCG
>NZ_CAXBJS010000271.1:0-2082 GCF_963976025.1 uncultured Arenimonas sp. | reverse complement strand
GGCGGCCCCGGTCAGGCAGGTGGGCGGCGAAACGTCCAAGCGCCTGGGCGCGCGCGCGGCGAACTAGTCGTCGTCGGGCCAGCTGATCGACGGCTTGGCCGGCGTCGCCTTCGGTGCCGGCTGGGCTGCCACGGCGGCCCATAGCTTCAGCGCATCCACGGTGGCCGCGACGTCGTGCACGCGCAGGATGCGGGCACCGTATTCGGCGGCCAGTACGGCGGCGGCCACCGAGGCATGCAGGCGTTCGCCGACCTCGCGGCCGGTGATCTCGCCCAGGAAACGCTTGCGCGACAGCCCGGCCAGCAGCGGCAGGCCCAGGTCGAGCAGACGCGATTGCTGGCGCAGTAGCAGCAGGTTGTGCGCACCGGTCTTGCCGAAGCCGTAGCCCGGATCGAGCACGATCGACTTCTTCGGAATGCCGGCCATTTCGCAGGCGAAGATGCGTTCGGCCAGGAACCGGTGCACGTCGCCGACCAGGTCGTCGTAATCGGGTGCGTCCTGCATCGTGCGCGGTTCACCCTGCATGTGCATCAGCACCACCGGCACGCCGGCCGCGGCCGCCGCGTCCAGCGCCCCCTCGCGACGAAGCGCGAAAACGTCGTTGATCAGGCCGGCGCCGGCGGCGACCGCCGCGCGCATGACCTCGGGCTTGGACGTGTCCACCGAGATCGGCAGCGAGGTTTCGGCGGCCAGGCGCTCGATCACCGGGATCACCCGGCGCAGCTCTTCTTCAACGGGTACCTCGCCCGCCCCGGGACGGGTGGATTCACCGCCGACGTCCAGCAGGTCCGCGCCCTCCGCGGCCAGCCGCAGGCCGTGGGCCACGGCGGCGTCGGTGGAATCGTGGGCACCGCCGTCGGAAAAAGAATCCGGCGTGACGTTGACGATGCCCATGACCCGGGGCACGTTGAGCTTCAGCAGGCGGCCGGCGCAGTCGAGGCTGGGAGTCAGGTCGAACATAGAAACCCCTGGGAAAATGTAGGAGCGCCTTCAGGCGCGAATCTCTTCTTTGCCAACGGCAAAGTCAAAAGATTCGCGCCTGAAGGCGCTCCTACATTACAGCGACCTGGTCAGGTCTGCGGCATCGGTCCGCCCAGCGGGCCGGCGGCCGGGCCGGGGCCCGGGTCGTCCTTGGAGATGCGGCCGGACTTGGCCCAGTCGGCCGGCGGGCCGGGGCGACGGCCTTCCATGATGGCGTCGATCTGGTGCGCGTCGATGGTTTCGTAGGTAAGAAGCGCCTCGGCCATCACGTGCAGCTTGTCCATGTTGGCCGTGAGGATTTCCTTGGTGCGCTGGTAGGCGCGATCAAGGATGCCGCGCACGACTTCATCGATCTTGCGGGCGGTGTCGTCCGAAACCGACTTGTGCTGCGTGACCGACCGGCCCAGGAACACCTCGTCCTCTTCGTCGCTGTAGGCGATCGGGCCCAGTTCGTCCGACAGGCCCCACTTGGTGGCCATGTTGCGGGCCATCTTGGTGGCGCGTTCGATGTCGTTGCTGGCGCCGGTGGTGACCTTGTCGGCGCCGAAGATCAGCTCTTCGGCAACGCGGCCGCCGTACAGCGAGCACAGCATCGATTCGATGTGCGTACGGTTGTAGGAATACTTGTCGCCTTCGGGCAGGTACATGGTGACGCCCAGCGCGCGGCCGCGCGGGATGATCGTCACTTTGTAGACCGGGTCGTGCTCGGGCACGACGCGGCCGACGATGGCGTGGCCGGCCTCGTGGTAGGCGGTGAGCTTCTTTTCGTCTTCGCTCATGGCCATCGAGCGGCGCTCGGCGCCCATCAGGATCTTGTCGCGGGCGCGGTCGAAGTGTTCCATGCGCACCGTCTTGGCGTTTTCGCGGGCCGCGAACAGCGCCGCCTCGTTGACCAGGTTGGCCAGGTCGGCGCCGCTGAAGCCCGGGGTGCCACGCGCGATGGTCATGGCCTCGACGTCGTCGTCGATCGGCACCTTGCGCATGTGCACCTTGAGGATCATCTCGCGGCCGCGCACGTCCGGCAGGCCGACGGTGACCTGGCGGTCGAAGCGGCCCGGGCGCAGCAGCGCCGGATCGAGCACGTCGGGGCGGTTGGTGGCG
>NZ_CAXBJS010000270.1:0-2113 GCF_963976025.1 uncultured Arenimonas sp. | reverse complement strand
TGCACGGTGAAGATTTCGGCGTTCTTGAGCAGCAGGTCCTTGCGCTCCATGCCCGGGCCGCGCGGCATGGCGCCGACCAGCAGGGCCACGTCGGCGTCCTTGAAGGCGACCATCGGGTCGTCGGTGCCGACCATGCCGGCCAGCAGCGGGAAGGCGCAGTCTTCAAGCTCCATCATCACGCCCTTGAGCGCGGCCTGGGCCTTTTCCATCGGCAGTTCAAGCATCTGCAGGATGACCGGCTGGTCCTTGCCCAGCATTTCGCCCGAGGCGATGCGGAACAGCAGGGAATAGCCGATCTGGCCAGCGGCGCCGGTGACGGCAACACGGACGGGGGTTTTCATGGAGGCTCCTTACGAAAGTTCGGCGAAAAATTCCTGGATCCGCTGCAGGCCCTTGGGCAGCTGCTCGGTCGGGCAGAAATCGACGTCGTTGGCGATCTTCACGCCCTTGTGCGACTTGCCGAAGGCGCAGCTGATGTCGGGGAACACGTAGAACGCACCCTGCGGCTTCGGGCAGATGACGCCCGGGATGGCGTTCATGGTGTCCACCACCATGTCGCGCTTGGCCTGGAACTCGGCGCACTTGCCGGTGGGCACGTCCTGCGGGCCGGTCAGCGCGGCCACGGCGGCGGCGGTGACGACTTCGGGCAGGTTGGTGATGTGGGTGGAGTTGAGCACCGTCACCGCCTTGGCCACGACCTCGGGGCCGGCCATGAAGCCGACGCGCCAGCCGGGCATGCCATAGGTCTTGGACAGCGAATCCACGAACACCACGCGCTCGCGCAGCTCGGGACGGGCCTGCACGAAGTTGTGATAGCCCAAGCCGTCGAAGACCATGGTGTTGTAGATGTCGTCGGTGATCACCCAGGTATCCGGGTGTCTGGCGATGACGTCGGCCAGCGCCGCGATTTCCTCGCGGGTGTAGACCATGCCGGTCGGGTTGTTCGGGTTGTTGAACAGGAACACCTTGGGCTTGGTCGCCAGCGCCGCGTCGAGCTGCGCCGGGGTGAGCTTGTAGTCCTGGCTGGCCGGGCACGGCAGCTCGAGGATCTTCGCGTCCAGCACTTCGGCGATGTCGGCGTAGGTGGTCCAGTACGGCACGGCGTAGGCGATGGTGTCGCCTTCGTCGAGCAGGGCCTCGGCCAGGTTGTACAGGATGTGCTTTGCGCCGATGCCGGTGGCGCAGTTCAGGCGCGTGTAACCGGTGAGGCCCAGGCCGTCGAGGTGGTGCAGGAAGGCGTCGAGCAGGGCGTCGGAACCGCGGTTGGAGCCGTACTGGCCGCTGTCCTTTTCAAGCGCCTCGCGGGCGGCGGCGTAGACGTGCTCGCCGGGCAGGAAGTTGGGTACGCCGATGGAGAAGCTGACGATGTCGCGGCCTTCGGCCTTGAGCTTCTTCGCCTTTTCGGCGACGGCCATGATGGCACTGGGCTTGGCACGGCCCATGCGCTTGGCGAGCTGGGGCATCACGATCCTCGCGGGGTGTGGGTGGCGGGATGGGAAACCCCGGAAGGATACCATGCGGCCCTTCCGGGGCGCCTGCCCCGCCGCCCTGCCCGGCCCGGATCAGGCGGCGTCGAGCGCCTTGTTCCACTCGGCCACGCGGTCGGCCTGGGCGGCCAGCAGCGGGGCGGTGTCGCCTTCGATCTTCAGGCTCTCGATCTTGTCGCCACCGCGAACGGCGTCGACCACGGCCTGGTCGTCGGCACCCAGCACTTCACCGAACACGGTGTGCTTGCCGTCCAGCCAGGGGGTGGCGACGTGGGTAATGAAGAACTGGCTGCCGTTGGTGCCCGGGCCGGCGTTGGCCATGGACAGCACGCCGGGCTTGTCGTGGCGCAGTTCCGGACGGCACTCGTCCTCGAAGCGGTAGCCCGGATTGCCGGTGCCGGTGCCGCGCGGGCAGCCGCCCTGGATCATGAAATCGGGAATGACGCGGTGGAAGCTGAGGCCGTCGTAGAAGCCGCGCTGGGCCAGGTTGACGAAGTTGGCGACGGTCAGCGGCGCCTGGTCGGCGTGCAGCTTGACGCGGATCGGGCCGCGGGAAGTGGTGAAAACGGCGGTCAGGGACATGGATGGCTCCGGTGCGGGTGGCCGGGCGGGGCCCGGCAGGCCGG
>NZ_CAXBJS010000269.1:0-2173 GCF_963976025.1 uncultured Arenimonas sp. | reverse complement strand
CCGCCGAGCCGGTGTGTCGGCCTATTACCGATTCAACGGCGACACCCTCGACCCGGGCGAAGCCCGCCTGTGGGAAGCCCTGCGCGACAGCACCGACGACCCGCTGCTGCGCCAGGACGCCGAACGCCTGCCCGCCGTGCTGGCCACCCGCGCCGCCGACCAGAACTGGGCCGACTCGGTGGCCGGCGACATGGAGCGCCACTATTCGCCGGGCCGCACCTGGGAAGCCCTGGCCCGCTCCACCCTGCCCCTGCTCGAACCGGGCGACGTGCTCGACGTCGCCTCGGGCGACGGCGTGCTGGGCGAACTGCTGGCGCCGCATGCGCGCCGCTATGTCTGCGTGGATTCCAGCGCCCGCGTCGTCAACGCGGCGCGCGAACGCCTGCGAAAGTATCCGCACGTCGAGGTGCTTGAAGGCGACATGCAGGCCCTGGACTTCCCGGCGGCGCAGTTCGACCTGGTGCTGCTGATGCACGCGCTCACCTACGCCGACCGCCCGGCCCAGGCCATCGCCGAAGCGGCCCGGGTCCTTCGCAGCGGCGGCCGCCTGGTCGCCACCTGCCTGGGCAAACACGAACACCGCGCCGCGGTCACGCCCTACGGCCATGTCAACCTGGGTTTCACGGTGAAGGAGCTGCGCCGGCACGCGGAAAAGGCGGGCCTTGAAGTCACCGTCTGCGAGGCCGTGACCCGCGAAAAACGCCCGCCCCACTTCGAAGTGCTGACCCTGCTGGCGCGCAAGCCATGAGCACCCTGCCCTGGCACGATCCCGGACGCACCGGGCAGCTGCTGCAGGCGCTGACGGAACGCATCCTGGTGCTCGACGGCGCCATGGGCACCCTGATCCAGCGCCACGAGCTGGGCGAAGCCGACTACCGCGGCGAACGTTTCGCCGACTCCCCGCGCGACCTCAAGGGCAACAACGACCTGCTCACGCTCGTGCGCCCGGACGTCATCGCCGGCATCCACCAGGCCTACCTGGACGCCGGCGCCGACATCATCGAAACCAATACCTTCAATTCGACGGCCGTCTCGCAGTCCGACTACGGCCTCGAGGACCTGGTGCCGGAACTCAACCGCGAAGCCGCGCGCCTGGGCCGCGAATGCGCCGCCCGGGCCGAAGCCGCCGACCCGTCCCGGCCGCGCTGGGTCGCCGGCGTGCTGGGTCCGACCAGCCGCACGGCATCGATCAGCCCGAAGGTCGAGGACGCCGGCTACCGCAACACCAGCTTCGACGCGCTGGTGGCCGACTACACCGTCGCCGCGCGCGGCCTGGTCGAAGGCGGCGCCGACATCCTGATGGTCGAGACGGTCTTCGACACGCTCAATGCCAAGGCGGCGCTGTACGCGATCGACGTGCTCTTCGAAGAGCTGGGCGCGCGCCTGCCGGTGATGATCTCGGGCACCATCACCGACCGCAGCGGCCGCACGCTGTCGGGCCAGACCGCGGAAGCCTTCTGGTATTCGCTGCGCCACGCCCGGCCGCTGTCGGTGGGCCTGAACTGCGCGCTCGGCGCCCGCGACCTGCGCCCGCACGTGGACATGCTGTCCCAGGTCGCCGACACCTACGTCAGCTGCCATCCCAATGCCGGCCTGCCCAATGCCTTTGGTGGCTACGACGAAGGCCCGGACGAAACCGCCGGCATCCTGCGCGAATTCGCCGAGGCCGGCCTGCTCAACCTGGTCGGCGGCTGCTGCGGCACCACGCCCGGACACATCGCCGCCATCGCCGAAGCCGTGCGCGGGCTGCCCCCGCGTCAACCGCCCACCCTGCCCGCCCATACCCGCCTGGCCGGCCTGGAACCCTTCGTCATCACGCCCGACACCAATTTCGTCAACGTCGGCGAACGCACCAATGTCACCGGCTCGATCCAGTTCAAGAAGCTGATCCTGGAAAACCGCTACGACGACGCCCTGGCGGTGGCCCGGCAGCAGGTCGAAAACGGCGCCCAGGTCATCGACGTCAACATGGACGAGGGCATGCTCGACGCCGAGGCGGCGATGACCCGCTTCCTGAACCTGGTCGCCGCCGAACCCGACATCGCGCGGGTGCCGGTGATGATCGACAGCTCCAAGTGGAGCGTGATCGAAGCCGGCCTCAAATGCGTGCAGGGCAAGGCCATCGTCAACTCGATCTCGATGAAGGAAGGCGAAGCCGCCTTCCTGGCGCAGG
>NZ_CAXBJS010000268.1:0-2260 GCF_963976025.1 uncultured Arenimonas sp. | reverse complement strand
TCTGGTCGCTCGAACTGGGCATGCAGGGCGGCGTGCTGACCGAACCCGGCAACGAAACCCTGCTGGTCGGTGAGCTCGCGCCGACCGACACCGGCGCCTGGACCTTCAAGGGCGCGCCGGAAGATGAACCCGGCGCCTTCACCGGCGCGGTTCTGTCGCCGGCGCAGTGTTTCGACACCATGGCCGACGGCCCGGCGATGCCCTTCAGCGCGGCACTGAATTTCGCCGACGGGCGCCAGGGCAGCGGCTGCTGCCGCGTCGAATACGGCCTGGACCTGGAAAACGCCCCGGTCTTCGACCCCGCCGGCAAGGCCGGCGACGACTGGAGCCGCGCCCTGCCAAGCCTCGGCCCGGCGGTCCTGCGCTGCGCCTTCGACGGCGGCGTGGTCACCGAAGGCGCCAGCAAGGCCTGGCCGCTCAACCGCGGCAAGGCGGCGGTGCGCCTGGTCGATTCCGGCGGCGACCGTTTCGACTGCCTGGTGGACCTGGGCACCGGCGACATCGAGTCGGTGAAGCCGGTGCCGGCCGCCGACACACTGCCCGGAGAGGACCAGCCGCGCTGGCTGCCCCCGGGCGAAGACCGCCCCGTGCTGACCTGTGGCCGGGTCGAACGCATCGAAACCGACGGCGGCCTGGTCACCGGCTGGCTGCACTACACCGACGGCTGCCCGGCCGGCGATTAGGCGGATTTCGCCCCGAGGGTGGCGTTTTCGCCACTGCCGGGCCAGACTCGCCAGCGCGACCCTGTGTGCACCCCGGCACCCCCGCCCGGGACACGAGGAGTCCGCCATGAAACGCTTGATGACCCTGGCCCTGCTGACCGCGATGCTGTCCGTCCACCCCGTGGCTTCCAAAGCCGCGGCACCGGTCGCCGACGAAGCGATCTTCGTCGAGGGCACCCGCTACAGCGCCGTTTTCGAAGCCCCCCAGCGCCGCTGGCGCCTGCTGTCGGCCGACGGCCGCGACGTCCGGCTGCGCGTCGCCGACAGCTGCGCGCTGGGCAGCGCCCCGCCCCCGGGCCTGTGGTTGCTGACCCGCGACGGCCAGGGCCAGCCGACCCTGCTGGCCCCGTCGGCCACGGCCCTGCCCGCCGGCCATTCCGGCCAGGTGCGGCTGCTCGACTGCGACCAGGCCGCCGCCGGCCCGCTGTCCGCGATGGCCGTGCCCCGGGTCCTTCTGGACTGGCTGACCGAGCATTCGGGGTCGGTGTATGTCGCCCGCTGAAGGCCGCTTCACCGTGGGCCTGCTGGCCATGGATGGCGCCATGCCGTCCTGCTACACGGGCGTGATGGACCTGCTGAAGATCGCGCAGAAGCTGGCCCAGCTGCGCGACCCGGCCACCAGGCTCAAGCTCGAATCGGTGCTGGTCGGCGCCCGTGGCCAGGCCACCATCAGCCTCGACGGCGGCCTGGTCATCGGCCCCGTGCATTCGCCCGACCGTGCGCTCGACCTGCTGCTGGTGCCCGGCTATATGCACGCCAGCGTGCACGACGCGCTGGACCGGGTGCGCGGTTACGGCCCCGAGGTCGAACTGCTGCGGGCGCTGTCGCTGCGCGGCGTGCCGCTGGCCGCCAACTGCTGCGGCAGCCTGCTGCTGGCCGAAGCCGGCCTGCTCGACGGCCACGAGGCCACCACCAGCTGGTGGCTCGACGGCGCCTTCCGCAGCCGTTACCCGCGGGTCCGCCTGGACGTGCAGCGCATGGTGGTCGAGGACGGCAACATCGCCACCACCGGCGCCAGCACCGCGGTGATGGGCTACCTGCTGCAGGTGCTCTCGCGCGTGGCCGACCCGGCGCTGGCCCAGAACACCGCCCGCATGATGCTGCTCGACCCCGACCGCACAAGCCAGGCGCCCTACATCAGCCTGGCCCTGGCCGAACGGCCGCGGCATTCGCTGTCGGAAAAGGCCGAAGGTTTCCTGCAGCGCGAACTGCACCGCGAACTGACCATCGCCGAACTGGCCCGGCACTGCGGCACCAGCGAACGCAGCCTGCTGCGGCACTTCCGCCAGCACTACAACGCCAGCCCGCTCGCCCACCTGCAGCACCTGCGGGTCGAGCGGGCCAAGGCGCTGCTGGAAACCACGCTGCTGAGCTTCGACGAAATCGTCGAACGCTGCGGTTATTCGGACACGTCCAGCTTCCGCAAGCTGTTCAAGCGTGCGACCTCACTCACGCCCGCCGACTACCGCGAGCGTTTCCGGCTGCGGCCGCACTGACGCCGGCTTGCGGCGCTTGAGTCCGAACAGCGGCCGCAGCAC
>NZ_CAXBJS010000267.1:0-2310 GCF_963976025.1 uncultured Arenimonas sp. | reverse complement strand
GTGCAGCAACAGCGCGGCGACGCGTATGAATTCGGCCACTTCTTCCAGCGCTTCGGCGTCGGCTTCCGGCTCTTCGTAGCTCAGGTCGCTGGCGGCGATGCGGGCCATGTCGGCCAGGGCTTCTTCGGAATCTTCGGAAAGCGGCGGCTTGGCGCCCGCGGCCAGCCCGAATCCGCCCAGGAAGCCGCGGCACCAGGCCAGCAGGCCGTCGCCACGTTCGTTGACCGGCCGGTCTTCGGCGGGCAGCAGCAGTTCGAAGCCGAAATCCGGGGATTCAAGCTGGGCGGCGCTGGCCAGGTACAGAAGGTCAAGCGCACTGTCGGGCTCGGCCGGCGACAGCAGCGGGTCGGCCATCACCGCCGCGAACCAGCCCTTGCGGTCGTGCGAACCGCCGCCGGACAGGTAGCCACACAGCGACCCATGCAGCTCGGAAGCGTCCAGCGAGGCCTCCAGGGCCTCCAGTTCGGCGGCCACGAGGGCATGCGTCGGGAGCTGGGCTTGGGTCATCGAATCGGCCTGGTCGGGGGTGCCGGCATTCTAGCAAGGGCGGCCGCGCCGCTTGTGGGCCTGTTAGCGCCACCCTACACTCGGAAGATAACGGGGAAGTCCCAGGGGACCACGGGTCGGAATGGCGCTGAACGCAAATGGGGCGGTAGTGGCCCAAGCCAGCGGCCTGGTCCTGGGAGGCATCGTGCAGTGGGTGCTGCTGGCGATCGCCCTGTTCCTGTGCTGGCTGCTGTGGCGGGTCTGGAGCCACCGCCGGCGCCAGGAAACCTCCCTGCTCGGTGAAATCCACGAACGCGAAGAGCGCCTGAACCTGGCCCTGTGGGGCTCGGGCGACGAGTTCTGGGACTGGAACATCCGCGAGAACAGCCTCTACCGCCTCGGCGCCAACCAGCTGCTGGGCCACGGCAGCCGCGACCAGATGAGCACCGACGACTGGCGCACCCAGTCCATCCACCCCGAAGACCTGCCGCGGGTGCAGAAGCTGCTGCAGGAACACATCGTCGGCCACACCGACGTCTTCGAGTCCGAACACCGCATCCGCAACGCCCGCGGCGAATGGGTGTGGGTGCGTTCGCGCGGCAAGGTGGTTGAACGCGACAGCGCCGGCAGCCCGCTGCGCATGGCCGGCACCGCCCGCGACATCACCGCCATCCGCCGGGCCGAGCGCGAACGCCGCGTCGCCCTGGAAGTGCTGCGCAGCATGAGCGAAGCCGTGGCGGTGATCGACCTCGACTTCCGCTTCATCTCGGTGAATCCCGCCTTCTCGCGCATCACCGGCTACAGCGAAGAAGAAGTCATCGGCCAGAACAGCCGCCTGCTCGATTCCAGCCAGCACAGCGCCGAGTTCTACCGGCGCGTGCGCGACGTGCTCGAGCGCACCGGCCACTGGGCCGGCGAAATGTGGCAACGGCGCAAGGACGGCGAAGAATTCCTGGGCTGGATCGAAATGAGCGAGGTGCGCGACGCCCTGGGCCTGCGCAGCCATTTCGTGGCGGTGGTGAACGACATCACCGACAAGAAGCGCGCCGAGCAGGAACTGCGCTACCTGGCCAACTACGACACCCTCACCGGCCTGCCCAACCGCGCCCTGCTGTCCGAACGCCTGGGCCGCGCCATCGTGCGGGCGCGCCGGCAGGAAACCCGGGTGGCGGTGCTGTTCCTCGACCTCGACCGCTTCAAGGACATCAACGACTCGCTCGGCCACGCCGCCGGCGACCGCCTGCTCAAGGCCGCGGCCACGCGCCTGCAGGCCACGGTCGGCGCCTCGGACACCGTCGCACGCCTGGGCGGCGATGAATTCACCGTGGTGCTGGAAGACGTCGAATCCTTCCCGGCCGTCGAACGCATGGCGCGCGAGATCCTCACCGCCTTCACCATGCCGCTGGAAGTGGACGAACGCCACGACGTCTCGATCACGCCGTCGCTGGGCATCAGCCTCTACCCGGACCACGCGCTGGTGCCGACCGACCTGCTCAAGTTCGCCGACACGGCCATGTACCAGGCCAAGGCCGAGGGCCGGAACACCTACCAGATCTACAACGAAACCATGGACGCCGAATCGCGCCGGCGCGCCACCGTGCTGGCGTCGCTGCGCAAGGCGCTCGACCGCGGCGAATTCCGGCTGGTGTACCAGCCGCGCATGGCCCTGGCCGACGGCCGCATCACCGGCGTCGAAGCCTTGCTGCGCTGGCACAGCGCCGAGCTGGGCGAAATCCCGCCCACGATCTTCGTGCCGCTGGCGGAAGAATCGGGCCTGATCCTGCAGATCGGCGACTGGGTGCTCAACGAGGCACTGCAAACCCT
>NZ_CAXBJS010000266.1:0-2375 GCF_963976025.1 uncultured Arenimonas sp. | reverse complement strand
TCCGCGGAACCGGCGAAGGTTTCTTCGTAGGCCTGGCGCAGGCGCGCGAAGCCCGGCGGCACGGCGCCGCGGTGGTGGTGATGGCCTTCGACGAACAGGGCCAGGCCGACACCTTCGAGCGCAAGGTCGCCATCTGCAGCCGCGCCCATGCGCTGCTGGTCGGTGAAGCGGGCCTGGCGCCCGAGGACATCATCTTCGACCCCAACATCTTCGCCATCGCCACCGGCATCGAGGAACACGATGGTTACGCCGTGGCCTTCATCGAGGCGGCGCGCGAGCTCAAGCGGCGGTTCCCGGACAGCCACGTCTCGGGCGGCGTGTCCAACGTCTCGTTCTCGTTCCGGGGCAACAACGCCGTACGCGAAGCCATCCACAGCGTGTTCCTGTACCACGCCATCGGCGCCGGAATGGACATGGGCATCGTCAACGCCGGCGCCCTGGCCCTGTACGACGACCTGGACCCGGCCCTGCGCGAGGCAGTCGAAGACGTGGTGCTAAACCGCCGCGGCGACGGCACCGAACGCCTGCTGGCCGAGGCGGAAAAGCATAAATCAAAGAAGGGCGAAGTCCGCACCGAGGACCTGGCTTGGCGCGACTGGCCGGTGGACCGGCGCATCAGCCACGCCCTGGTGCACGGCATCGACCGCTTCATCGAAGAAGACGCCGAACTGGCGCGGCAGCAATCGAGCCGTCCGCTGGACGTCATCGAAGGCCCGCTGATGGCGGGCATGAACGTGGTCGGCGACCTGTTTGGCGCCGGCAAGATGTTCCTGCCGCAGGTGGTGAAATCGGCCCGGGTGATGAAACGCGCCGTCGCCCACCTGATCCCCTACATCGAAGCCGAAAAGGCCCGCAGCGGCGACGCCGGCAAACCGCGCGGCAAAGTGCTGATGGCCACGGTGAAGGGCGACGTGCACGACATCGGCAAGAACATCGTCGGCGTGGTGCTGGCCTGCAACAACTTCGAGGTCGTGGACCTGGGCGTGATGGTGCCGGCGCAGGTGATCCTGGACCGCGCCCGCGAGGAAAAGGTCGACGCGATCGGCCTGTCGGGACTGATCACGCCCTCGCTGGAGGAAATGAGCCACGTCGCCCGGGAAATGAAGCGCCAGGGTTTCTCCGTGCCGCTGCTGATCGGCGGCGCCACCACGTCGCGCGCGCACACCGCCCTGAAGATCGACCCGCACTACGACTCGCCGGTGGTCTGGGTGAAGGACGCTTCGCGCGCGGTCGGCGTCACCCAGTCCCTGCTCAGCGTCGAACTGCGCGACCCCTTCGTCGCCGCCAACGCCGCCGATTACGCCGAAGTACGCAAGCGCCACGCCAACCGCGGCGACGCCAAGCCGCTGGCTTCGCTCACCCGCGCCCGCGCCAACCGTTTCGACGGCGGCTGGGCCGATTACCTGCCGCCGGTGCCCGCGAAACCCGGCCTGACGGTGTTCGACGACTTCCCGCTAGAGGACCTGCGCGACTACATCGACTGGACGCCCTTCTTCCAGACCTGGGAGCTGTCGGGCCGCTATCCCGCGATCCTGAAGGACCCGGTAGTGGGCGCGCAGGCCACGGAACTGTTCGCCGACGCCCGGGCCATGCTCGACCGGATCATTGGCGAAAAATGGCTGCGGGCGAAGGCCGTGGCCGGGCTTTGGCCGGCCCGTTCGGTCGGCGACGACATCCAGGTGCTCGACGACAGCGGCCACCTGCGCGCCAGCCTGCACTGCCTGCGCCAGCAGGCGGAAAAACCCGACGACCGGCCCAATCTGTGCCTGGCCGACTTCGTGGCGCCGCGCGACAGCGGCCGCCAGGATTGGGTGGGCGCCTTCGCGGTCACCGCCGGCCTGGGCATCGAACCGCACCTGGCGCGCTTCGAGGCCGAACACGACGACTACAACGCGATCCTGCTCAAGTCCCTGGCCGACCGTCTGGCCGAAGCCCTGGCCGAGGCCCTGCACCAGCGCGTGCGCTCGCAGCTATGGGGCTACGCGCCGGACGAATCGCTGGACAACGAGGCCCTGGTGCGCGAGCAATACCGCGGCATCCGGCCGGCCCCGGGTTACCCGGCCTGCCCGGAACACAGCGAGAAGACCACGATCTTCGCGCTGCTGGAAGCGGAAAAACACACCGGCATGAAGCTGACCGAAAGTTTCGCGATGACGCCGGCGGCCGCGGTCAGCGGCCTGTACTTTTCCCACCCGGGCAGCCAGTACTTCGTCGTCGGCCGGCTCTCGCGCGAACAGGTCGCCGACTACGCGCGCCGCAAGGGCGTGTCGCTGCAGCAGGCGGAGCGCTGGCTGGCCAGTAACCTCGACTACGATCCCGAGTAGGAGCGCCTTCAGGCGCGAATCCCTTCTTTGCCAAAGGCAAAGTCAAAAGAT
>NZ_CAXBJS010000265.1:0-2483 GCF_963976025.1 uncultured Arenimonas sp. | reverse complement strand
CAAGAGCACCCGCCAGCAGCGGGCCCAGGAAAACTGGAATCGCAAGGTCGCGGTCTGGTCCGGGCAGCACAGCGAGTTCCTGGCCAATGGCCTGCGCCGCAACCTGGTCAACCAGCTGTTCGAGCAGTACAGCACCGAGAACCCGAGCCTCTCGGATGAAGAGCTGATCGCGAAGGTCGAGAAGGATGCCTTCGAAGCGTTCAACTACACGCCGGCGGCGTCGGCTGGTCAGGACGCTGGGGGCGCCGCTGGGGCGGCCGCTGGCGCCGCCGGCGCCTCCAAGCCCGACAACCCGCACGCGGCCCGCAACGCCGCTGACGCTCGCGCACAGGCGGCCGCGTCCGGCACCCCGACGCCGATCACGGGCGGGCAGGGCGATCGCAGTGCGCATCAGGAGATCGACCTGAGCAAGATGAAGCCCGGCCAGTTCGGCGCGCTGCCGAAGGAGACGCAGGACAAGCTGATGGGCATTACCGAGTAGGACCGTTCGGCCCACCCACCGGAGCCGCGCCCGCCGCGCGGCTCGCTCGTCGAGAACGACGCTTCCGCAGCACCGCCTGCGATACCAACCGAGTCCCTGGCCACGGTACTGGCCCAGCTCGCAGGGCTGATCTCTGCGCTTCCGCGGCGACCGGCGAGACAGGTCTCAACCCCGATTTCCAGACCTATCACCCATTCAGGGAGAGACACCCATGTCCGGCAATTTCACCGACTACGGGGCCATGCAGCCGCAGCAGAAGTACGCCTGGGGCCACAAAGCCTACGAAGAGTTCGTCGAGAACTTCTTCTTCACCAAGATGCTCGGCAATGGCCACCAGGCCATCATCGAGCACGTCACCGAGCTCACCAAGAACAGCAAGGGTGAGGTCGGCGCCTACTTCCACCTGATCCCCCGCCTGACCGGCGGCGGTGTGTTCGGCGACAACCAGCTCGAAGGCCGCGAGCGAACCTCCGAAGCCCACTGGCAGAAGATCGAGTTCGATCAGCTGCGCAACGCCATCAAGAACAAGGGCAAGCTGGCCGACCAGAAGTCGGTGATCCAGTTCCGCAAGACCGGCCGGCCGTTGATGGCCAACTGGCTCGCGGACAGCTGGGAAGAGCAGGCGGTGCTCGTCGCCTCCGGCATTGGCTTCGAGTACAACACCGACGGCTCCGTGCGCGAGAACCCGGAGGGCCAGGATCCCTGGACCCAGCTGGCCTACGCCTCGGACGTGCAGCCGCCGTCCGCCAACCGCCACTTCCGCTGGGATGCGACCGATGGCCTGGTGGCTGGCGACACGGACGCCCTGGCGGCCGTCGACGTCCCGACGTACGACCTGATCCCCGAGCTCAAGGCCAAGGCTGCGATGAAGCGCATCCCGCCGCTGAAGGTCGGTGGCAAGAACTACTACGTCTGGCTGGTGCACGAGAACACCATGGCGCGGCTGTACCGCAATGCCGACTTCCGTTCCTCGCTGGTCGGCGCGGATGCCCGTGGCGCGAACCACAAGATCTTCACCGGCGCGCTGGTGACGATGAACGGCCTGATCATCCAGTCGTATGCCCGCGTGTTCAGCACGCTGGGTGCGGCGTCGGGCAGCAAGTGGGGCGGCGACGGCACCGTCAACGGCACCCGCTCGCTGCTCCTGGGTGCGCAGGCCCTGGCCCTGGCCGACCTCGGTGTCCCGGAGTGGATCGAGATCGACAAGGACTACGAGAACCGGTCCGGCCTGGCGATCGCCAAGATGGGCGGCTGGCTCAAGCCGCAGTTCCCGTCGTCCTACGACGGTGGCTCGGTCGAGGACTTCGGCGTGATGGCCGTCGACCTGGCGCTGTAACAGGCGCTTTCCGGCGTTACAGCGGCCGCCCCCGGGCGGCCGCTGCTTTCGCGCACTGAAAACCCCTTCTCTCGAGGTACACCGCCATGAGCACCAATATCGTCGCGCGCCAGATGGTGCGCTCCGTCGTCGCTGACCTGGGCCCGAGCAACATGGGCGCGGGCAACGGCTTTACCGCCAAGCTCCCGCAGGGCGCCGTACTGGCCCGGCTGATCGCCCTGACGATCACCGCCTTCAACAGCGCGACCACCTCCACCCTCACCGTCACCGATGGCACGACCGTCTTCGTCAACGCTGTGGACGTGCAGTCCACCGGTTCTGAGACGGTGGCCAACGCGCCGAAGTTCTACCCGGCCGGCGGCGAGCTGCAGTTCAACCTCGCCGAAACCGGTGCCGCAGCGACGGCGGGCCGCGTCGTCGTGATCGCGGAGTACTACTCCGTCGGCATCGGCGACGAGGTCTACGGCTAAGCCTCGGGTGGCCCGGCCTCGGCCGGGCCACCCCCCTACGCGAGGATTCCCCCATGAAATTTCGACACCACGCTGGCGTTCGCTTGGCCCTGCTCTCGGGCCACATCGCGCTCGTCGGTACCGAGTGGCGCACGCTCCACGAACGCTTCCACCAGGAAGCCCTGACCAAGGGCTGCCAGTGCGACCAGACCTTCAT
>NZ_CAXBJS010000264.1:0-2556 GCF_963976025.1 uncultured Arenimonas sp. | reverse complement strand
CCCACCCGTCCGGGCGCGCGCGAACTGTCCGCCGCCCGCCGCCAGATCCAGCGCCAGCGCCTGAGCCTGCCGGCCGGCGACAACGCCATGGAAACCCTGCGCGCGGCGCGCCAGGTGGCGCCACGCGAGCCCGCCCTGTTCCGCCTGGCGGACGAGGTCATCGCCTACTACAGCACCCGCGTGGTCGCCGCCGTCGAAGCCGGTGACGATGGCACGGCCCGCCAGAACTACGAACGCGCGGCCCCCTTCGCGGCCGAAATGGACCGGCTGGAAGGCAAACCCTGGCGCGAAATGCGCGAGGCCCTGCCGCCCCTGCTGCTGGCGCGGCTGGAAAAGGGGCTCGACGACATGGACGCCGACGCCGTGGGCGTCACCAAGCTGCTCGCCGCCGCGCTGGAAGTGGACCCGGCCAGCCTCGAGCCGGCCTGGTCGAAGGCGATTGAACTGCCCAAGGCCGGCGACACCCTGCCCGACACCGCCGTCGCGATGATCCTCGTGCGTGCGCCCCGCGGCGCCCAGGCGGGGCTTGGCGCCATGCGCAGCGAAGTCACCCGGGCCGAATACGCGGCCTTCGCCAGCGCCACCAAGCGACCGGCGGCGCGCTGCCGCAACCGCGTGGTGCCGATCAGCCTGAAGAAGCGCAGCTGGGACGACCCGGGCTTCAGCCAGTCGGGCAACCACCCCGTGGCCTGCGTCAGCTTCGACGACGCCCAGGCCTATGCGCAGTGGCTGAGCCGCCGCAGCGGCCTTTCCTACCGCCTGCCGACGCTGGGCGAATGGAGCCCGCTGGTGGACTACCGCGGCAGCGGCAACGCCTGCCAGGACGGTCGCATCGACTGCGGCGCCGAAGGCACCGTCAACGCAAGCCAGGGACCGCTGAGCCCGCTGGGCCTGGCCGGCCTGCGCGGCAACCTGCGCGAATGGACCAGCAACTGCACCCGCGGCTGCCAGCGCCGCCTGGCCGCCGGCATGGGCTGGCGCGACCCGGCCGACCGCAGCAGCCCGGGCCAGAGCAACGATTTCGACGGCGACACCGGCTTCGACGACATCGGCTTCCGGCTGGTGCGCGAAGTCAGCGCGGCGGAGCTGGGCGCGCGCTGATCCACTTCCCGGCGCGTAGCCTACAATCGCGGCATGCGACGCCTTCGTGCCTACTTCCTCACCGGTCTGCTGACCCTGCTGCCCATCTGGCTGGTCTGGATCGTCTTCAAGTTCGTGCTGGGCCTGCTCAAGGACATGAGCCAGCCGGTGGTGGCGCCCGTGTCGGCACGCCTGGCAGCGGCGCACCCTGAGTGGCTGGGCTGGGTGGACGACCCCTGGGCGCAGTCGGCCTTCGCCATCGCCGCCACGATCATCGTGATCATCGCCGTCGGCGCCCTGGCGCGCCGCGTCGCCGGCCAGCAGCTGCTGCGCTGGTTCGAAGGGCTCATTGCGCGGGTGCCGCTGGCCAGCACCGTCTACGGCAGCGCGCGCAAGCTGCTCGATCTGCTGCAGACCAAACCCGACGGCACCCAGCGCGTGGTGCTCATCGATTTCCCGCACCGGGAAATGAAGTGCGTCGGCTTCGTCACCCGCGTCATCCGCGAAGAAGGCACCGGCCGCGAACTCGCCGCCGTGTACGTGCCGACCACGCCCAACCCGACCTCGGGTTACCTGGAAATCGTGCCCGTGGACAAACTCACGCCCACCGACTGGAGCGTGGACGAAGCCATGGCCTTCATCATTTCCGGCGGCGCGGTCAGTCCGGAGACGATGCCTTTCGACCGTCCGCCGCCGGCGCGGGACTGACCGCCTCGTCGGGATTGAGCACCTGGCCCGTGGCCTTCGGACGCACCAGCGGCGTCTGGCGCATGCGACCGGCGCCGGTATTGGTGTGCATCAGGGCGGCGCCCGCGGCGGCCGTGCCGGCGGCGGTTTCCAGGGCGAAACGCTCCGCGTCCAGGCGCCGGACTTCGTCCATCACCATCAGCGCCTCGTCTTCGTCGACTCCCAGTTCGCGCAGCGCCGCGCCGCCGAAGACCACGGCCGATTCGAAGGTCTCGCGAACCTGCAAATCCACGCCGATGCGCACCAGCTCCAGCGCATGCTCGCGGTCGAAGCTGCGGACCAGCACCGCCGCCTGCGGGAAGGCCGAACGGACCACCTCGGCGATGCGCGTGGCCGCGGCGCGGTCGTCCACGCAGACCGCGATCACGCGCGCCCGGCCGGCGCCGGAGGCATGCAGCACGTCGAGCCGGGTGCCATCGCCGTAATAGACCTTGAAGCCGAAGTCCGCAGCGCTGGTGATCATGCCGATGTCGTTGTCGATGATCGTCACGTCCACGCCGCGGGCCAGCAGGGCCTGGCTCGACACCTGGCCGAAGCGGCCAAAACCGATCACCAGCACGCTGCCCTCCAGGCCGTTCGCCGCCTCCACGCCTGCCAGCGACGGCGCCTCGGGCTTGGGCAGCAGCCGCCGCACCACCAGCACCACCAGCGGCGTGAGCACCATCGACAGCACCACGATGGCGGTCAGGTTGGCGTGGGTGCGCGCATCGAGCAGGCCGACCGCGACCG
>NZ_CAXBJS010000263.1:0-2569 GCF_963976025.1 uncultured Arenimonas sp. | reverse complement strand
CGCCGGTTTCAAGCGCGATGCCGCGCGGCGGCACGATGTTCAGGGTCACGGTGCGGCGGCCGTCCAGGCGCCGGATTGAATCGGTGTCGGCGCTTTCGCGCAGGTCGGCCAGGGCCGACAGCGGCAGCACCGCGCCCGAGGGCGTGGCCACCGGCAGTTCGCGCAGGGCGTCGAGCTGCTGGGTGCCGGCGCCGCCGAACAGGTAGATGTCCACCTTGTCGTCGCCCAGGATCAGTTCGTCGACGAAGGCGCCGTCGCTGAGCGCCGCCACCGCGAAGCCGAAACCGGCGGCGTCGTAGCCCACCTCGGCCAGGCGCTCCCAGCGGGGCACCAGCTCCACCAACGGCTGGTCCAGGCTGAGGCTGGACGGATCCGAGCCGATGCGCGCGCCGGGGAAGAGTTCTTCGGCGCGCCGGTAGCCGCGTTCGGCCACGGCGTAGAGTTCGGCCAGCTCGATGCCCGAGATGTCGAGGTTGATGCTGCGCGAACCGCCGTCGTTGCTGGAGATGATCGAACCGCGCGAGGAGAACGCGCGCATGCCCGGGTAGGCGCGGAAGCGCTTGTCCAGTGCGTCCATCACCGCCTCGATGTCGGCCGGGTCCACCGGCTCGGCGATGATGCGCAGGCCGCCGGGGCTGGCCGAGAGGTTGTAATACGCCAGCGGCGGCAGGTCGGTGTCGCCGGCCTCGTAGGCGGCGCGGTCAGCCTTCACCTGCGGGCCGATGTCGGCCATCACTTCGCGGGCGATGCCTTCCATTTCCGCCAGGTTGTAGCCAGGCGGCGCGATCATGCGCGCGAAGGTCTTGGGCTCCTCGCCTTCGGGCAGGTACTCGGCCGGCGGCGTCAGCAGCCACAGCGCCAGCCCGGCCAGCACCACCGTGCCCACCAGCACCTGCAGCCGGCGGCGCGCGGTCGCGGCCAGCCACTGCGTGCCGCTGGCGATGCGGTCGAACCAGGCCTGGCCGGGCACGTGTTCCTGGCCCTGGATGCCGAAGGACAGGCGCCCGGCCAGGGCCGGCACCACGGTCACGGCGATCAGCATCGACGCCAGGATCGAGGCCGAAATGGCGATGGCGATGTCCGAATACAGCTGGCCGGCTTCTTCCTCGATGAACAGGATCGGCGCGAACACCAGCACGGTGGTCAGCGTCGACGCCAGCACGGCCGGCCACACGCGGCGCACGCCGGCCAGCGCGCTTTGCATGCGGCCCAGGCCCTTGCGCCGGGCCTGGTCGATGCTTTCAAGCACGACGATGGTGTTGTCCACCGTCATGCCGATGGCGAAGGCGACGCCGGCCAGGGAAATGACGTTGAGCGTGCGCCCGGCCAGCAGCAGGCCGACGAAGGCTGCGATGGTGCAGATGGGAATCGCGATGACGCCGGTCAGGGTCTGCCGCTTCGAGCGCAGGAAGGCGAACATCACCAGCGTCGCCAGGCCGGCGCCCAGCGCCAGGTTTGTCCAGACGTTGGCGATGGAGTCCTCGACGTAGCGCGCGTCGTCGCTCGACAGCGTCAGCTCCAGGCCCAGCGGCGCCAGCAGGTCGGCGTTGACCTCGTCCACCGCCGGCAGGATGGCGCGTTTGATGGCGATGACGTTCGAGCCCGGTTCGCGGCGGATCGAAAGGCTCAGCGCCGGTTCGCCGTTGTTGAAGCTCAGCTCCCGGCGTTCGTAGTGGTCGAGTTTCACCTCGGCGATGTCGCGCAGGCGCACCACGACGTTGTCGCCGCTGGCGATGACCAGGTCGCGCAGCTGGTCGATGTCGCGCACCCGGCCGACGGTGCGCAGCAGGTATCGGCGCTTGCCGCTGTCGAGGTCGCCGCCGGAGGTGTCGCGGTTGCGCGCGCGAACGGCTTCGCGGACCTGTGAAAGCGTCAGGCCGCGTTCGGCCAGCCGGCCCGGGTCCACTTCGATGCGCACCTGGCGTTCGCTGCCGCCGCCGACCTGCACCAGGGCCACGCCCGGCACGCGTTCCAGCCGCGGCCGCACGAAGTCTTCGACGTAGTCGCGCATCATGTCCAGGTCCAGCTCGAGCGCGCTGTCCTCGCGCGCGCCGATGCGGAAATACATGAAGGCGTTGTCCGAGAACGAGCTGGTGGACAGGCTGGGCTGGTCGACGTTTTCGGGGTAGTCCGACACCTGGCTGAGCGCGTTGGAGGTGCGGATAAGCGCCTCGTTGATGTCCACGCCGAACGGGAATTCCAGTTCGATGCTGGCCTGGCCGGTGCTGGCGCTCGAGACCATGCGGCTGAGGTTGGGGATGGTGCGCAGGTACTTTTCCTGTTCCAGCAGGATTTCCTGCTCCACGTCCTGGGGCGTGGCGCCGGGCCAGCGGGTCTGCACGCCGATGGTGCGCACTTCCAGGTCGGGGATCATCTGCACCGGCACGCGCAGTGCGGCGGCGGTGCCCAGCACGCACAGCACCAGCACGGCGACCGCGATCAGGGTGCCGTGGCGCAGCAGGCGTTCGAATCCCATGGCTCAGTCTTCCCCGGGCGCCACGGCCTGGCCGTCGCGCAGGGCTTCGTTGCCGCGGATCACCACGCGTTCGCCGGCTTCGATGCCTTCGGC
>NZ_CAXBJS010000262.1:0-2600 GCF_963976025.1 uncultured Arenimonas sp. | reverse complement strand
CCACTACGGTCCCTTCTTCATCCGCATGGCCTGGCACGCGGCCGGCACTTACCGCATCCATGACGGTCGCGGCGGCGGCGGCACCGGCGACCAGCGCTTCGCGCCGCTCAACAGCTGGCCCGACAACGGCAACCTCGACAAGGCGCGCCGCCTGCTGTGGCCGATCAAGCAGAAGTACGGCAAGCAGCTGTCGTGGGCCGACCTGTTCATCCTTACCGGCAACGTCGCGCTTGAATCGATGGGCTTCAAGACCTTCGGCTTCGGCGGCGGCCGCAGCGACATCTGGGAGCCCATGGCCGACGTGTTCTGGGGCCCGGAACAGGAATGGCTTTCCACCAGCGACAAGGAAAACAGCCGCTATTCCGGCGAACGCGACCTGGCCAACCCGCTGGCCGCCGTGCAGATGGGCCTTATCTACGTGAACCCGGAAGGCCCGGACGGCAACCCGGATCCGCTGCTTTCGGCCCGCGACATCCGCGACACCTTCGCGCGCATGGCCATGAACGACTACGAGACGGTCGCGCTGACCGCCGGTGGCCACACCTTCGGCAAGGCGCACGGTGCCGGTGACGCCGGGCTGGTGCAGGTCGAGCCGGAAGGCGCCGACATCGAAAACCAGGGCTTCGGCTGGGCCAGCAGCTACGAGTCCGGCATGGCCGGCCACACCATCACCAGCGGCCTGGAAGGCGCCTGGACGCCGACGCCCACCAAGTGGGACATGACTTACTTCGACGTGCTGTTCAAGTACGACTGGGAGCTGACCAAGAGCCCGGCGGGTGCGCAGCAGTGGCAGGCCAAGGGCCTGAAGGAAGAAGACATGGCGCCGGCGGCCCACGACCCGGGTCGCAAGGAAAAGCTGATGATGAGCACGGCCGACATGGCCATGCGCATGGACCCGGCCTACGAAAAGATCTCGCGCCACTTCAAGGACAACCCGGACGAGTTCGCCGACGCCTTCGCGCGCGCCTGGTTCAAGCTGACCCACCGCGACATGGGCCCGCGCAACCGCTACCTGGGCAAGTACGTGCCCAAGGAAGTACTGATCTGGCAGGACCCGGTGCCCGATGTCGACCACCCGCTGGTGGACGCCAAGGACGTCGCCGCGCTGAAAAAGAAGGTGCTCGATTCAGGCCTGCCGACCGAGCAGCTGGTGTACACCGCCTGGTCCTCGGCCTCGACCTTCCGCGGCAGCGACAAGCGCGGTGGTGCCAACGGCGCCCGCATCCGCCTGGCCCCGCAGAAGGACTGGGAAGTGAACCAGCCCGAGCAGCTGGCCAAGGTGCTGTCCACGCTTGAAGGCATCCAGAAGGACTTCAACGCCTCCGCCGGCGGCGGCAAGAAGATTTCGATGGCCGACCTGATCGTGCTGGCCGGCAACGCGGCCGTGGAAGCGGCGGCGAAGAAGGGCGGCTTCGACATCACCGTGCCCTTCCATCCCGGCCGCACCGACGCCACGGATGAAATGACCGACGTTGATTCATTCGCGCCGCTCGAGCCCAAGGTGGACGGCTTCCGCAACTACGTCGCCAAGGGTTTCGAAGGCTCCGAGGCCGAGATGCTGGTCGACCGCGCCGCGCTGCTGCGGCTCAGCGCGCCGGAAATGACGGTGCTGGTGGGTGGCCTGCGTTCGCTGGGCGCCAACTACAAGGGCAGCAAGCACGGCGTGTTCACCAAGACCCCGGGCACGCTGAACAACGAAGTCTTCCGCAACCTGCTCGACATGCGCACCAAGTGGAAGCGTTCGGAAGGCAACCGCGACATCCTCGAGGGCCGCGACCGCAAGACCGGCGACCTGAAGTGGACCGGCACGGTGTCGGACCTGGTGTTCGGCTCGAACGCGCAGCTGCGCGCACTGGCCGAGGTCTACGCCGCCAGCGACGCCGGCCAGAAGTTCGTCGACGACTTCGTCGCCGCCTGGACCAAGGTGATGGAGGCCGACCGCTTCGACCTGCACGGCTGAGTTCCGCCACATAACAAAAAACCCACCCGGTCGTGAGGCCGGGTGGGTTTTTTTTGGCCGCAGCCAATTACCTCTACAGCGAAGCCAGCGCCGCGTTGAAGGTGGCGCTGGGGCGCATCGCTTCGCTGGCCTTGGCCAGGTCCGGACGGTAATAACCGCCGATGTCCACCGGCTTGCCCTGCACGGCCAGCAGTTCAGCCAGGATCGTGGCTTCCTCGTCCAGCAGGCGCTTGGCCAGCGGCGCGAACTTCGCCTTCAGCGCGGCGTCCTCGTCCTGGTCGGCCAGGGCCTTGGCCCAGTACTGCGCCAGGTAGAAGTGGGTGCCGCGGTTGTCGATCTGGCCGACCTTGCGCGCGGGCGAGCGGTTCTCGTCGAGGATGCGGGCGTTGGCCTCGTCCAGGGTTTTCGCCAGCACCGGCGCCTGCGAGTTGAGCCAGCGCTGGCTGACATGGTCGAGCGAAGCGGCCAGGGCCAGGAATTCACCCAGCGAATCCCAGCGCAGGTAGTTTTCCGCCGTGAACTGCTGCACGTGCTTGGGCGCCGAACCGCCGGCGCCGGTTTCGAACAGGCCGCCGCCGGCCATCAGCGGCACGATCGACAGCATCTTGGCGCTGGTGCCCAGTTCCCTGATCGGGAACAG
>NZ_CAXBJS010000261.1:0-2630 GCF_963976025.1 uncultured Arenimonas sp. | reverse complement strand
AGCTGGAAACAAAAGTAAGGCCGAGCACCCGGGGCGCGGATTTGCGACAATCCGCGCCCCTTTGTTGTCGGCATCACCCGTGGCCCGTACCCGTTTCAAGCAGCGTCCTCCCTTCGACCTGGACATCACCGACCTGAGCCATGACGGCCGCGGGGTCGGCCACCGCGAGGGCAAGGCGATCTTCGTCACCGGCGCGCTTCCCGGCGAAACCGTCCGGGTCGAACAGACCGGCCGCAACCGCCATTTCGACGAAGGCCGCACCCTGGAGGTGCTCGTTGCCTCGCCTGACCGCATTGAGCCGCGCTGCCCGCATTTCGGCACCTGCGCCGGCTGCGTGCTCCAGCACCTGGCCGAAGCGCGGCAAATCGCCGCCAAACACGGCGTGCTGATGGACAACCTGCAGCGCATCGGCCACGTGGCCCCCGGCCAGGTGCTTGAACCGCTGGTCGATGCCGCCTGGGGCTACCGGCGCAAGGGCCGCTTTTCAGTGCGCTTCGTCGAAAAGAAGGGCAAGACGGTGGTGGGTTTCCGGGAAACCAACCCGCGCTTCGTCGCCGACTTGTCGGTCTGCCACACCGTCATCCCGGAAATCGGCGAGCGCCTGCCGGCGCTGTCGGCCCTGGTCGACAGCCTGGACGGCAAGCGCACGCTGCCGCAGATCGAATTCATCGCCGGCGAGCAGGGCGTGGCGCTGGTGTTCCGCCACCTCGAACCACTGTCGGCCGACGACCAGGCCCGCCTGGTGGCCTTCGCCAAGGAAACCGGCTTCGCGGTGCTGCTGCAGCCCGGCGGCATCGACACGGTGAAGCCACTGTGGCCGGAGCAGCTGGAGCTTTCCTTCGCGCTGCCCGATTTCGACCTGCACCTGGCCTTCCGGCCGCTGGATTTCATCCAGGTCAACGCCGGCCTGAACGACAAGATGATCCGGCGCGCACTGGAACTGCTCGACCCGCAGCCACAAGATCGCGTGCTGGACCTGTTCTGCGGCCTGGGCAACTTCACCCTGCCGCTGGCGCGGCGCAGTGGTCGCGTGGTCGGCGTCGAGGGTGACGCCGGACTGGTGGCGCGGGCGCGGGAAAATGCCGCCCGCAACCAGGTCGCCAACGTCGAGTTCCACGCCGCCGACCTGGCCAAGGACCTGGCCGGCGAGCCCTGGATGAAGGCCGGCTTCGACAAGCTGCTGCTCGACCCGCCGCGCGCCGGCGCCGCCGAGGTGCTGGCCCAGCTGCCGCTCAAGGGCATCCGGCGCATCGTCTACGTGTCCTGCCACCCGGGTTCGCTGGCGCGCGATGCCGGATTCCTGGTGCGTGAGCGCGGCTACCGGCTGGTGGCGGCGGGCGCGATGGACATGTTCCCGCAAACCGCGCACGTTGAATCGATCGCACTGTTCGAGAAATAGCGCATGGGCATCGAAATCGAACGCAAGTTCCTGGTCACCGACGAGCGTTGGCGCGACGGCGTGCTCAAGTCGGTGCGCATGGCCCAGGGCTACATCAACGACATGGCCGCGCTGCGCGAGGCCCGGCAGAACGCCTCGGTGCGCGTGCGCATCGCCGGCGACGCCGCTTTCCTGAACCTCAAGTCGCGCGAGCCCGGGCATACGCGGCAGGAGTTTGATTACCCCATCCCGGTGGCCGACGCCGAGGCGCTGCTGGCGCTGTGCGTGGGCGGCCGCATCGACAAGGTGCGCCACTACGTCGGCCACGCCGGCCACACCTGGGAAGTGGACGAGTTCGCCGGAGAAAACGCCGGGCTGGTCGTCGCCGAACTTGAGCTCGACTCGGCCGACGAGGTCTTCGAACGCCCTGCCTGGCTGGGCCGTGAAGTCACCGACGAAACCCGTTGGTACAACCTGGCGCTGGCCGAGCGCCCGTATTCGCGCTGGAACGCGCAGGAGAAAACCTGATGCTGGTGATTGGAGTCGGCGGCCTGGCGCTGTCGGACGAGGAGCGTGGCTGGCTGCAGGACCCGCGGGTTTCCGGCGTGATCCTGTTCAAGCGCAACTTCGCCTCGCGCGCCCAGGCCGGCGAACTGTGCCAGGCCATCCGCGAGGCCGCGCCGCGCCCGCAGCTGCTGTGCGTGGACCAGGAAGGCGGGCGCGTGCAGCGTTTCCGCGAGGGTTATTCCGAGCTGCCGGCGCTGGAAGGGTTTGGTCACCTCTACGCCACCGACCGCGATGCCGCACTGGCCCTGGCCCGTGAACACGCCTGGCTGATGGCCAGTGAAATCCTGGCCACCGGCCTGGACCTGAGCTTCGCCCCGGTGGTGGACCTGGGCCGCGGCAACCTGGCGATCGGCAACCGCGCCTTCCACGCCGAGCCGGGCATCGTCGCCGACTTCTGCCGCGCCTACGTGGCCGGCCTGCACGAGGCCGGCATGGCCGCGACCATCAAACATTTCCCGGGCCACGGTTCGGTGCTCGAGGACACCCACTTCGACGACGCCGTTGACCCGCGCCCGCTGGCCGAACTGCAGGCGCTCGATCTGGTGCCCTTCGCCGCCGGCATCGAGGCCGGCGCCGAGGCGGTGATGATGGCGCACGTGAAATACCCGGCGGTCGCGCCCGAGCCGGCGGGTTATTCGCCGCGCTGGATCCGCGACATCCTGCGCCGCGACATGGGCTTTGCCGG
>NZ_CAXBJS010000260.1:0-2653 GCF_963976025.1 uncultured Arenimonas sp. | reverse complement strand
TCCTGGACTTCTCCGTCACCCTCGGGCTTGGACTTGCCCATTTCCAGCGCGACCAGCGAACCCAGTGCGTCCTTGTGGGTGCGCAGTGCGTCGGCGCAAAGGCGGATGGCTTCGCCACGGCGCGGCGCCGGGGTGGTGCGCCAGACCTTGAATGCCGCCTGGGCGCGCTCGAGGATCTTGTCGTAGTCGGCCTGCGACGACGCATAGACCTTGCCCAGCACCTCGCCATTGCCCGGGTTCACGGGTTCGATGACGCCGGCATCGCGGGTCTGCGACCACTCGCCGTGGCCGAGGTAGGTGCCGGATTCCTGGCCGGTCAGGCCGAGGGAGGTGAGGACTGCATGGGTCATTGTCTGCTCCAGGTACTGGGGCCGCGGTGCGGCCTTGGGAATGGCGACCCCGACACGATTCGAACGTGTGACCTTCCCCTTAGGAGGGGGATGCTCTATCCAGCTGAGCTACGGGGCCTTGCGGCCCGCCAGGGGCGGGCCAGCGGCTTAACCCCGAGATTGTCTCACGGCCGGGGCCAACGGGCGGGGAAAAAGAAAGGGCCGGACATGGTCCGGCCCTTTCAGGATTCGTGGTGGAGAGGATGGGGATCGAACCCACGACCTCATCGATGCGAACGATGCGCTCTCCCAGCTGAGCTACCCCCCCACGGAAGGTCGGGAAATTATAGGGGCATGTGGCGGCGAAGGCTAGCCGTCGGCCAGCAGCGGCCCCAGCGCCGGTTCAAGCAGGGTCCGGCGCCAGCCTTCAAGCGCCGCCGGCCAGCCGCGGCCGGCCAGCAGGGCCTCGAGGTGCTTGCGCGAGCACAGCAGGCCTTCGGGAATGTCGTGTTCGGCGGCCACGGCCGCGACCGCCTGCTGCATGGCCTTGATGCGGGCCTTGTCGAGGTTGTCGCCTTCGGCCAGGGGCAGGTCGAGTTCACCCTCGGCCAGCGGCGCAGACAGTGTTTCCCAGAGTTCGCCGCGGGCCTTGCGCGGGGCCTTGGGGTGGCGGTCGAGCACGGCGTGGAATTCCGACAGGCTGCGCGGTGGGCGGCGCGACAGCAGCACGGCCAGTTCGTTGTCGAGCACCCAGGACTTGGGCTTGTCGCTGCGCCGCGCCTGCACTTCGCGCCAGCGCAGCAGGCGGGCCAGGCGGGCCTGGCCTTCGGCGTCCAGGGTCTGGGCGCTGCGCAGGGCCAGGTGCGGGAAGGGATCGTCGGAGTCGTCGGCGGCGTTGCGAAGGGCGCGCTCGGCGTCCTGCTGCAGCCAGGCATGGCGGCCGCGCGTGGCCAGTTCGCGGTCGAGGAATTCGTGCAGGGCGTGCACGTGGCGCACGTCGTCGGCGGCGTATTCCTTCTGCGAATCGCTCAGCGGCCGGCGCAGCCAGTCGGAGCGGGTTTCGCCCTTGGCCAGCTGCACGCCGGTGACCTGTTCCACCAGCTTCTGGTAACCCAGGCCCGAGCCCAGTCCGCACAGGGCCGCCGCCACCTGGGTGTCGAACAACGGCGCGGGCAGGGCCGCGCAGCCGCGCTGGAGCGCCTGCAGGTCCTCGCTGGCGCTGTGCATGACCTTGGTGACCGCCGGATCCGCCAGAAGCGGCCGCAATGCCGCGTCCATGCCCGGGACCAGCGGGTCCACCAGCAGGATCTCGCCCGGGATCCCCAGCTGCACCAGGGCCAGCTGCGGGTAGTAGGTGCGTTCGCGGATGAATTCGGTGTCCAGCGCCACCAGGGGCTGGCCTGCCCAGCGGGCAAGGCGGTCGGACAGGTCGTCGGGGCGGTCGATCCAGGAAGTCACGGGGGTCCATTCGGTTGCCAGGAGCCGGCACCTTAGCCTAACTTCGGCTCGCCAGACCGAACCGAGGCCCCGGGGCGCCCGCGCCCAAGCACGCATGAGCAAGTACGCGAAAATCCTGCCGGTCGGGCTGCTGGCCGCCCTGCTGGCGGTGGCCTGCTCGTCGGAACCCGACGACAGCACCGCCGGTGGACCGGTGGCGCCGGTCACCGTGGATCCCGAGGACCTGGAACGCGAAGTCGTGCTGGCCCCGCGCGCGGAAGAAGCCACGGTGCCGGCCTGGACGCCGGAGATCACGCCGGTTCCGGCCTCGGACATCCGCAGGGCCCTGGCCGCGGCCGAAAACGCCGAAAAGGCGGGCCGGCTGTTTGTTGAAATCCCCTTCGAGCCGGAGGCGGCGACCGTGCTGCCCGAGGCCCCGGCCGAGGACGACGCCGACGCCGACGCGAGCGCCGACGCGGAGCCGCCACCCGCCCCCGAGCCCGGCGCGCTGGAACTGCTGCTGGGCGTGCTGGCCACCGAAGGCGACAACGCCACCGCCCTGGCCGGCGTCGAACGCATCCTTGGCGAGCTTCTGCAGCGCGGCCGCATCGCCCTGTCGGAAGGCCGTTTCGCCGACGCCGAACGGGTGGAGCGCGTGGCCGCGCGCGCCCAGCCCCAGCATCCGGACCTGGCCGCTTACCGCGAAACCCTGGCCGCGGCGCGCCGCGCCCAGGACGCCGTGCGACTGGCCGAGGCCCGCGCCGTGGCCAACCGCATCTTCAAGCCCGAAGGCGAGGGCGCCGTGGCGGCCTATCGCGAGGCGCTGCGCAACTACCCCGACTACCTGCCCGCCAGCGACGGCCTGGCCCGGCTGCAGGCGCGGCACC
>NZ_CAXBJS010000259.1:0-2688 GCF_963976025.1 uncultured Arenimonas sp. | reverse complement strand
CACGCGCGCGGCGATGAAGAGCTGCGGCAGCATCGAGCCCGATTCGCGGATCGGCACCAGCAGGCCGACCATCCACGCCGGTGCGCCCAGCGCGCCCAGGGTCCAGGCCAGCGTTGTCTTCGGGCTGGCCAGCGCGTCGCCGAGTTTGGTCAGCGCCATGGCCCCGAGCTGGCGAAAGAAGTTGCCCGGCAGGCGGGTGCAGGCGCTGTCCGGGATGTCCTTGCAGACGCGGCCGTCCTCGTCGCCGACCAGGGCGTCGTAGACGGCGTCGAGGCGGTCCCGGGTGGGCGTCACGCCGCCGGCGGGGCGTCCAGGAACCAGACTTCGACCGTGCCCTTGGCCTTCATCGTCATCGCATTGCCGTGGCGGTCGAGCGACTTGCCCACCGGCAGCCGCACCCAGCCTTCGGAAATGCAGTACTCCTCGACGTTGGTGCGCTCGACGCCGTTGAAGCGCACGCCGATGCCGCGCTCGAGCAGGGCTTCGTCGTAGAAGGGGCTGCGCGGGTTCACGCAGAGACGGTCGGGCGGGGTGTTGCTCATGGGGACTGCCTGCTTGGAAAGGCCGCCAGTTTAGCGGCAGCGGCCGGTTTGCAAAATGCACTGTGCCTGCGCAGTATGGATGCAAATTGCAACTATTTGCCCGACTCCGTTGAAATAAGCACTGCAAAATCAATGGCATGGCAAGTGGCACGCCCCTTGCTAACTACTTTCCAGACCCTTTGGAGTCCACCGTGAGCAACCCTCCCGCCGCCCCCCAGGGGCGGATCCTGGCCATCGACGACGACCCCGGGCTGCTGCAGAACTTCAGCCTGTGCCTGGAAGACGCCGGCTATCGCGTCAGCACGGCCACGCGCCTGCAGGAGGGGCTGAAACTGGCGGCCAGCCAGCCCTTCCACGTCTGCCTGCTCGATCGCGATATCGCCGGCGAATCGGGCCTGGACGCATTGCCGCGCCTGCGCGAACTCGCGCCGGGACTGCGCGTGATCATGGTCACCGCCCACGCGCACGTGGACGACGCGGTGCGCGCGATCGCCGATGGCGCCGCCGACTACCTGGTCAAGCCCTGCTCGCCGGCGCAGCTGCGCATCGCAGTCGCGCGCCAGCTCGACACCCTGGACCTGCTGAGTCGCCTGGAAACCCTGGAACGCCAGCAGCCCCCACAGGACGCATCGCTGGAATCAAAAAGCCCGGCCATGGCCGAAGTGCTGGCCGTCGCCCGCCAGGTCGCGCGCACCGATGCCAACCTGCTGCTGCTGGGTGAATCGGGCACCGGCAAGGGCGTGCTGGCCAACGCCATCCACGGCTGGAGCCAGCGTTCGGCACGGCCCATGGCCACGGTGAACTGCCCGTCGCTGTCGGCGGAACTGCTTGAAAGCGAACTCTTCGGCCACGCCAAGGGCTCGTTCACCGGCGCCACGCAAAGCACCCAGGGCCGCGTCAGCCACGCCGACGGCGGCACATTGTTCCTGGACGAGGTCGGCGACTTCCCGCTGGCCCTGCAGCCCAAGCTGCTGCGCTTCGTGCAGGACAAACAATACGAACGCATCGGCGAACCCGATACCCGCCGCGCCGACGTGCGCATCATCTCGGCCACCAACCGCGACCTCGAAGCGATGGTGCGCGACAACAGCTTCCGGCTCGACCTGCTCTACCGACTGAACGTGATCAGCCTGGTGCTGCCGCCGCTGCGCGACCGGCGCGAGGACCTGGCCGGCCTGGCCAACGGCTTCGTGCGCCGCTACGCCGACAGCTACCACCTGCCGGCACGCCGGCTTTCCGACAAGGCCCTGGCCCGCATGCAGGCCTACGCCTGGCCGGGCAACGTGCGCGAATTGCAGAACGTGATCGAACGTGCGGTGATCCTGTGCCCCCGCGAGGACATCGGCCCCGAACACCTGGCCCTGGGCGGCGAACCCGTCGCCGCCGACAGCACCGGTGGCATCGCGGTCGGCGCGCCGGTATCGATCGACACCCTCGAGCGCGCGCACATCGAAGCCGTCATGGCCAGCGCCGATACGCTCGAAGCCGCCGCCCGCACGCTGGGCATCGACGGTTCCACCCTCTATCGCAAGCGCAAGGCCTACGGGCTTTGAGCCACGGACAACGGAGTACCCGGTTAGTGCGCTACCAACGACCAACCCGCCCGGCCTTGCCCGCCGCCATCACCAGCCCACCCGCGTGGCCGGTGCACTGGCGCGACGGCGTCGCGCTGCTTGCCTGGCTGGTCATCGTGCTGGCCGCCGGCGCGTCGGTGGGCGTGCTGTTCCCGCCCGGCGAGTGGTTCCAGGGACTGGGCAAACCCAGCTGGAACCCACCCTCGTGGCTGTTCGGCCCGGTGTGGACGACGCTTTACGTGCTGCTGGCGATCGGCGCCTGGCTGGTCAGCCGCGAGCCCGGGCCATCGGCCGATGCCGAACGTCCGAAAGCGTGGCTGGCCTTCGGCCTGATGGCCGCGCTCAACCTGGCCTGGACGCCGCTGTTCTTTGGGCTGAAGTCGCCGGCGCTGGCCTTCCTCGATATTTCGCTGCTCTGGGGCGTGCTGGTCTGGATGACGCTGCGTTTTGGCCGCGTGCGTCCCCTGGCCGGCTACCTGCAGCTGCCGATGATCCTGTGGGTGAGTTTCGCGCTGGTGCTAAACGGCACCATCTGGTTGATCAACAGCTGACGAGGCGGCGCCGCGGCGCCG
>NZ_CAXBJS010000258.1:0-2730 GCF_963976025.1 uncultured Arenimonas sp. | reverse complement strand
GTCGCGCCGATGCCCGATTCCCGGAACGGGAACGACGCGGGGCCTGGTCGCGGGCAACGCGGAACGCGTCGAAAGGCGCATCACCTGAAGAAGGCAACACCAACATGGCTACCAATCACAATCTCACGGCCACCGGCCGCAAGGACGAGGGCAAGGGTGCGAGCCGCCGCCTCCGTCGCAGCGGTCACGTGCCGGCCATCGTTTATGGCGGTCACCAGGACCCCATGAGCGTCCAGATCGAACACAACCACCTGTGGATCGCCAGCCAGAACGAATGGTTCTATTCGGCCATCCTCGACCTGGCCATCGACGGCAAGGTCGAGAAGGTGCTGCTGCGTGACATGCAGCGCCATCCGTTCAAGCAGCAGATCCTGCACCTGGATTTCCTGCGCGTCTCCGAGAACGAAGCCCTGCGCGCCAAGGTGCCGCTGCACTTCGTGAACCAGGAAGTCTCCCCGGCCGGCAAGTCGGCGGGCGTCGTGGTCACCCACGAGCTCAACGAAGTCGAAGTCAGCTGCCTGCCCAAGGACCTGCCGGAGTTCCTGGAAATCGACCTGTCCGAACTGGTCGTCGGCGACATCGTGCACCTCTCGCAGATCAAGCTGCCCAAGGGCGTCACCATCCCGGCCCTGGCCCACGGCAAGGAACATGACCTGGCGATCGTCATCGCCCGCCATGCCCGCGTCGAAGTCGAGGAAGAGGCGGAAGCCGCGCCCGAGTCGGCCGACGTGCCGGCCGCCAAGGTCGCCAAGCCGGAAGCCGGCGACGCGGCGAAGAAGAAGTAATCCCCTTCGCCGCCCCGGCTCGGCGATCGAGGACCGCATCCGTGTCATCGCTACGACTCATCGTCGGCCTGGGCAATCCCGGTGCCGAACACGCCCGGACCCGGCATAACGCCGGGTTCTGGTTTCTGGACGCCCTGGCCGCGCAGGCCGGGGCGCGTTTCGGCCTGGAATCGAAGCTGCACGGCGAAACCGCCAAAGTCGAAATCGCCGGCCACAGCGTCTGGCTGCTGCGCCCGGCCACCTTCATGAACGCGTCCGGCCGGTCCGTCGCCGCGGCGCTGCGCTATTTCAAGATCGAACCCGAACAGGCCCTGCTGGCCCACGACGACCTGGACCTGGCCCCCGGCCTGGCCCGGCTCAAGTTCGACGGCGGCCACGGCGGGCAGAACGGCATCCGCGACACCATGCAGCACCTGGGCCACGGCAAGTTCCATCGCCTGCGCCTGGGCATCGGCCATCCCGGCCACAAGGACAAGGTCACCCCCTGGGTGCTGGGCAAGCCCGGCAAGGACGACGAGGCGAGCATCCTGCGCGCCATCGACGACGCCCTGGCGGTGATGCCGCTGGCGGTGGCCGGGGAGTTCCCCGAGGCCATGAAACGCCTGCACACCCCAAAACCCTGAGGAAACACCCCCACCATGGGCATCAAATGCGGCATCGTCGGCCTGCCCAACGTCGGCAAGTCCACCCTGTTCAACGCGCTCACCAAGGCCGGCATCGCCGCGGCCAACTTCCCGTTCTGCACCATCGAGCCCAATACGGGCGTGGTGCCGGTGCCGGACCCGCGCCTGACCCAGCTGGCCGAGATCGTCAAGCCGCAGAAGGTCATCCCGACCTCCTTCGAGTTCGTGGACATCGCCGGCCTGGTTGCCGGTGCCAGCAAGGGCGAGGGCCTGGGCAACAAGTTCCTGGCCCATATCCGCGAGGTCGACGCCATCGCCCACGTGGTGCGCTGCTTCGAGCACACCGACATCGTTCACGTGGCCGGCAAGGTCGACCCAATCTCGGACATCGAGACCATCGACACCGAACTGGCCCTGGCCGACCTGGATTCCGTCGAAAAGGCGCTTAACCGCGCCGAACGTGAGGCCAAGACCGGCAATAAGGACGCTATCGCCCGCAAAGAGGTGCTGGCGCGCGTGCGCGCCGGCCTCGACCAGGGCCAGCCGGCCCGCGCCCTGGGCCTGTCGGCGGAGGACAAGGCGGTGGTGCGCGACCTGTTCCTGCTGACCCTCAAGCCGGTCATGTACGTGTGCAACGTGCTCGAGGACGGCTTCGAGAACAACCCGATGCTGGACCTGGTCCGGGCCCGGGCCGAGAAGGAGGGCGCCCAGGTGGTGCCGGTCAGCGCGGCCATCGAAGAAGAAATGTCCCAGCTCGAGGACGCCGACCGCGCCGAATTCCTGGCCGAGATGGGTCTTGAAGAGCCGGGCCTGAACCGCGTCATCCGCGCCGGCTACGCCCTGCTGGGCATGCAGACCTACTTCACCGCCGGCGTGAAGGAAGTCCGGGCCTGGCAGGTGCACAAGGGCGCCACGGCCCCGCAGGCGGCTGCCGTCATCCACACCGACTTCGAAAAGGGCTTCATCCGGGCCGAAACCATCGCTTTCGACGATTTCATCAAGTACCGGGGCGAATCCGGGGCCCGCGACGCCGGGCGCCTGCGCCTGGAGGGCAAGGAATACGTGGTGCAGGAGGGTGACGTCCTGCATTTTCGCTTCAACGTGTGAGTCCCGGGAAATTAGTGTGCCAAGGGCGTTGACATTTAGGCGCCGCGCCCTGAAAATTACGGGCTCCCTGACGGAGGGATACCCAAGCGGCCAACGGGGGCAGACTGTAAATCTGCTGGCTTACGCCTTCGGTGGTTCGAATCCACCTCCCTCCACCACTCCGCAGGGCCGGTACATCGGTTCCGCAGGGCGGGAGTAGTTCAATGGTAGAACCT
>NZ_CAXBJS010000257.1:0-2751 GCF_963976025.1 uncultured Arenimonas sp. | reverse complement strand
AGCGAGTCCTACGTGTCCTACAACGGCACCTCGATGGCCTCGCCGCACGTGGCCGGTGCCGTCGCGCTGGCGCAGAGCCGCCGCCTGGCCCTGGGCCTTTCGCTGTGGACCCCGGCGCAGGTTGAAGCCAACCTCAAGTCCACCGCTTATCCGCTGTCGGGCTCGTGCTCGGGTGGCTGCGGCGCCGGCATCATCGACGCCAATGCCCTCGTCGCCCTCGCCGGTGGCAGCAACCCGCCGCCGCCGCCGCCCCCGCCGCCGCCGACCGGTGGCACGCTGACCAAGGGCGTGGCCGTGACCGGCCTGTCCGCCTCCACGGGCGAGTCGCTGTACTACACGATGTCCGTGCCCGCGGGCGCCAGCAACCTGGTCTTCAACATGTCCGGTGGCACCGGCGACGCCGACCTGTACGTGCAGTTCGGCAGCCAGCCGACCGACAGCTCGTACGTCTGCCGTCCGTACCTCAACGGCAACAACGAGACCTGCACCATCGCGGCGCCGTCGGCCGGCACCTACCACGTGCGCGTGAAGGCCTACTCGAGCTTCTCGGGCACCAGCCTGGTGGGTGACTACACCACCGGTGGTGGTGGTGGCCAGCCGCAGACCTACAGCAACACCGCCGACTACCAGATCCGCGACCGCGCCACCGTCGAGAGCCCGATCTCGGTCTCCGGCCGCAGCGGCAATGCCCCGAGCAATGCCTCGGTCGCGGTCGACATCCGCCACACCTGGATCGGCGACCTCAAGGTCGACCTGGTGGCCCCGGATGGTTCGACCTACAACCTGCACAACCGCAGCGGCGGCAGCTCCGACAACATCATCGGTACCTACACGGTGAACCTGTCCTCGGAAGCGCTCAACGGCACCTGGAAGCTCCGGGTGAACGACAACGCCCGAGGCGACACCGGTTACATCAACAGCTGGTCGGTCACCTTCTGATCCAGCGTTTCATGCAACACCCTGGACCCCGGCCTTGCGCCGGGGTCTTTTTTTGCGGGTGCGCCTAGCTTCCGATCGCCTCAAAACGGTTGGCGGCGACGTTCTTGCGGACTTTTGCGGGGTCCCAGATACGGCCGTTCATGGCGATGTAGACGCCGGGCGGCAGGGACTGCACGGCGCCGACGGCGGTGCCGACGTTGAACTCGGCGTCCGAGCCACGGAAGCGGGCCGGGTTCAGGGCGCCGGTGAGCACGATCGTCTTGCCCGGGATCGAGGCCAGCACCTTGGCGGTGTCCACCATCGTGTCGGTGCCATGGGTCACCAGCACGTGCGCCGCCGGCTGCGCGGCAATGGTGGCGCGCAGCAGTTCCCGGTCCTCGGCGGTGATGTGCAGGCTGTCCTTGCGGATGATCGGGATCACCGTGAAGCGGAAGGCCACGCCCAGCTCCTGCAGGATCTTGCCGATCTGCGGCTCGCCGATCTGGAAGTCGGACTTGTCGTCGAAATACACCTTGTCGATGGTGCCGCCGGTGGTGACCACCAGAAGTTCTTGCATGGGGATTCTCCTTCGCGGCGGGATTATACGGCCGGCTTGCCGGCGCGGCGGGCGGCGAAACGGGCGCGCATGCCGTCCCAGCTGGCCGACAGCACCAGCACCGCCGAGAGCAGCGTCTCGGCCAGCGCCAGCCACCGCACTTCAGGCGCCGACCAGGCCAGCATCACGCCGTGGCAGAAATAGAGCAGGGCGGCCAGCGCGCCCCAGAAACCCGCGCGCCGGTGCCGCAGCAGCACCAGCACCACCGCCGGCAGGATCGGCAGGCTGAACCAGAGCGCCAGCATCCAGGGCGCGGCCTGGGTCGGCGGCGCCAGCCACAGGCGCCAGGCCAGCTGCAGCGCGAACAGCGCCAGGATGGAAACGGCCGCCAGTTTTCCCGAACGGCTCATGCCTGCAGCTTCCGGGCGGTTTCCGCCAGGCGCCGGCCCAGGGCGCGGGCCAGCTGTTTTTCATCTTCCGACAGCGCCGGGTCGTCGTCGGCACCGGCCACGTGGCTGGCGCCGTAGGGCGTGCCGCCGCTGCGGGTGGTGTTGAGCGCGGATTCGGTGAACGGGATGCCCAGCACCAGCATGCCGTGGTGCAGCAGCGGCAGCATCATGCTCAGCAGGGTCGATTCCTGGCCGCCGTGCTGGGTGGCGGTGGAGGTGAACACCGCCGCCGGCTTGCCGACCAGCGTGCCCGAGGCCCACTCGGAGCCCAGGCCATCGATAAAGTGTTTCATCGGCGCGGCCATGTTGCCGAAGCGGGTCGGGCTGCCCATGGCCAGGGCCACGCATTCATCCAGGTCGGCCCGGCTGGCGTAGGGCGCGCCTTCGTCGGGCACGGGCGGCGCGGTGGTTTCGGTGACCGGGGCGACCGGCGGCACCGTGCGCAGCCGGGCCTGCATGCCGGGCACCTCGCCGATGCCCCGGGCGACCTGGCGCGCGAGCGCGGCGACCGAGCCGCCGCGGCTGTAGTACAGGACCAGGATGTCGGGCATGCGGGTTGGGCCGGGTTCGAGGGGATCGCCATTATCGCGGATATTCCCCGGCCCGACCGGTTTGTTAGTCTTGGCCGATGCAGATCACCCAGGTCACCCACACGGTCCGGCAATGGTGGCACCGGCTGGGTCGTGAACAGGTCCAGTCCTTTTCCCGATTCCTGTGGAACCGGTTCCTGGACGATCGCTGCTTCGAGACGGCCGGCGCGCTGGCCTACACCACCTTGTTCGCGCTGGTGCCGCTGTCGATGGTGGTCTTCGGCATCCTGTCCGCCTT
>NZ_CAXBJS010000256.1:0-2764 GCF_963976025.1 uncultured Arenimonas sp. | reverse complement strand
CGGACTGCACGTACAGCACGCGCGCCGCCGAGCAGCGCTGGCCGGCCGAATCGAAGGCCGAGGTCATGGCGTCCTTCACCAGCTGCTCGGGCAGGGCCGACGAGTCGGCGATAAGCGCGTTCTGGCCGCCGGTTTCGGCAATCAGCGCGGCAATCGGCGCCTTGCGCGCGGCCAGGGCGCGGTTGATCACCCAGGCGGTTTCGGTCGATCCCGTGAAAACCACGCCGGCGATGCGCGGGTCCTTGGTCAGCGCCGCGCCGACGGTTGCACCGTCGCCGGGCACGAACTGCAGCACGTCCCTGGGCACGCCGGCCTCGTGCAGAAGCTGCGTGGCCAGGAAAGCGGTGAGGCTGGTCTGCTCGGCGGGCTTGGCCACCACGGTATTGCCCGAGGCCAGCGCCGCGGCCACCTGGCCCAGGTAGATCGCCAGCGGGAAGTTCCAGGGGCTGATGCAGGCGAACACGCCCTTGCCGTGCAGCCACAGTTCGTTCGATTCACCGGTGGGGCCGGGCAGCTTTTCCGGCGCGCCGAACAGCTTGCGCGACTGCATGGCGTAATAGCGCAGGAAGTCCACGGCCTCGCGCACCTCGCCCACCGAGGAAGCGATGGACTTGCCGGCTTCCTTCACGCAGATCGCCATGAAGGCGCCCATGCGCTGCTCCAGCAGGTCGGCCGCGTGTTCCAGGATGCGCGCGCGGCTGGCCGCCGGCATCTTGTCCCAGCCCGGCTGCGCGGCCACGGCGTTGGCGATCGCCAGTTCGACGGTGGCGGCGTCGGCGTTGACGTACTCGCCCACCACTTCGCGGCGGTCGGCGGGGTTGGTCACCTTCACCTTTTCGCCGGCGGGCTTGGCGCCGGGCACCAGCGGCATGGCCGACACCGGGGCGAGCGCGGCGTTCATTTCGCGCGCGAGGGTGGCAAGGGTGTCGTCGTTGGCGAGATTGGCGCCCATGGAATTGGTCCTGTCTTCGCCGGCGGCCCGGAACAGCGCGCGCGGCATGGGAATGCGGGGATGGGGCTTGGATTCGAACGCCGAGGCCACGGCCACCGGGTCGGCGACCAGGTCGGCGGCCGGCAGGGATTCGTCGGTGATGCGGTTGACGAAGCTGGAATTGGCGCCGTTTTCCAGCAGGCGCCGCACCAGGTAGGGCAGCAGGTCTTCGTGCGAGCCCACCGGCGCATACACGCGGCAGGGCACGCCCAGCTTGTCGGCCGGCACCACCTCGGCATACAGGTCGTCGCCCATGCCGTGCAGCTTCTGGTACTCGAACTTGCCGGCCCCGCCCTTGGCGTAATGGTGGATCGCCGCGATCGTATGCGCGTTGTGCGTCGCGAACATCGGATAGATCGCATCCGTCGCCGCCAGCATCTGCCGCGCGCAGGCCAGGTAGCTCACGTCGGTGTTCACCTTGCGGGTGAACACCGGGAAGCCCGGGTAGCCGTCGGCCTGGGCCTTCTTGACCTCGCTGTCCCAGTACGCGCCCTTCACCAGGCGCATCGGGATGCGCCGGCCGCTGCGGCGGGCCAGGTCGACGATGTAGTCAATGACGTAGGGCGCGCGCTTCTGGTAGGCCTGCACGGCCAGGCCGTAGCCTTCCCAGCCTTCCAGAGAAGCATCCTCGTAGGCGCCGGCAATGACGTCCAGGCTCAGCTCCAGGCGCTCGGATTCTTCGGCGTCGATGGTGAAGCCGATGCCCTGGGCCTTGGCCAGCCGGGCCAGTTCCAGCACCCGCGGGGTCAGTTCGGCCTGCACGCGGGCGCGCTGGGCCAGTTCATAGCGCGGGTGCAGGGCGGAAAGCTTCACCGAGATCGACGGCGCCTGGAACACGTCCTTGAAAGGCCCGCCGGCGCCGATCGCGCCGATGGCATCGCGGTAGGCCTTCAGGTAGCGGTCGGCGTCGGCCTGGGTGAAGGCCGCCTCGCCCAGCATGTCGAACGAATACAGATAGTTGGCCGCCTCGCCCTTGCGGCTGCGCTCCAGCGCCTCGGCGATGGTGCGGCCCATGACGAACTGGTGGCCCATGATGCGCATCGCCTGGCGCACGGCCAGGCGGATCGCCGGTTCGCCGGCCCGGCCGACCAGGCGACGGAAGGCGCCGACGGCGTTGCGGCGGGTTTCGTCGGCCAGGTTGACCATGCGGCCGGTCAGCATCAGGCCCCAGGTGGAGGCATTGACCAGCACCGAACTGGACCGGCCCATGTGCTTGTCCCAGTCGGCGTCGCCCAGCTTGTCCCGGATCAGCTTGTCGGCCGTGGCCCGGTCGGGCACCCGCAGCAGGGCCTCGGCCACGCACATCAGCAGCACGCCTTCCTCGCTGGACAGGTCGTACTGGCGCATGAAGGCCTCCACCATGCCCGGGTCGGCCCCGCGCACCCGGGTGCGTTCGACCAGGCCCACGGCGGCGGCCTGCACCGCGGCCTGCTCGGCGGAGGGCAGGCGGGCCATTTCCAGCAGGCCGGCCAGGTGTTCGGCCTCGTCGCGGTGGAAGGCCGCGGTGATCCGGGCGCGCAGATCCGACGGCGCGCCGGGCAGTTCAGGGCTCAGGATCGGGGTCACAGGGGTCCGTGGTGGTCGGCGCTGGCAGCGCGTGAACGCGGATTCTAAGGCCGCGCCCGGGGGCGCCGAAAGCGGTCCGCGTTCACCTTTCCGGACGAAGGGGTTCCGGTTTGGCTTGCCCCCCCGTCGCGCGGGTCGCTAAAATCCGCCAGTTCTCCTGCCCTGCGTCCTTTGCCGCTGGCCGCCCCCTGGGCTGCCGGCGACGTA
>NZ_CAXBJS010000255.1:0-2800 GCF_963976025.1 uncultured Arenimonas sp. | reverse complement strand
AAGCCGGGAACCATCCCGGGGCCACGGTCGCCGCCACGCTGTAGCCGAAGGCGGCGCCAACACCGGTCCCGATCAGCGTCCACATGTTGAGGTTGCCGGTGCGCAGCGAGGCCACGCCGCGCACGAAGAAGGGCCAGCCCGCCCACAGCACCACCGGCGCCGTCAGGACCAGTTCGACCCAGGTCCGGGTGGTTGCCTGCATACCGTCCCAAAGATGGCCGAGCATCGCCAGGGCCAGCACGATGACGGTCAGGGGCAGGGTGACCCAGAACCGACGCGTAAAGTCGGCCAACTCGGGGTTCTCGTCATCCTCCAGCGATGGCTGCAGGGGTTCGAGCGCCATGCCGCAGATCGGGCAGGTCCCCGGTCCGTCCCGGACGATTTCCGGGTGCATGGGGCAGGTGTACTGAACGCGGGGCACGCCCGGCGCGGCCGTCGAAGCGGGAGGATGGCCACCTGCCGACCCCTCGGACTGGAGGTAGCGCTCCGGCTCATCCAGAAACTTCTGGCGACAGCGCTCCGAGCAAAAGTGGTACCGAACATCGCCATGAAGCGCGAACAGGGGACCGTCCACGAACATGCCACAGACCGGATCGCGGGGTTGTTCGGTGGGTGTCGCCGAGGAGGTCGGCGCGTGGCTGTCGTGTTGGCTCATTGCGATGACTCCGGGTCAGTGACCGTGCTGGCTGTACGGCGTGCTGCTGCCATCCTTGCCAATCAGGTAAACGGTGTAGGGGCGCGCCGGACCGGGCATGCCAGGCGAGCCAATCGGCATGCCCGGTGCCGCCAGGCCGCGGGCATCGGGGCGCTCGGCCAGTAGCCGCTGTATGTCTTCCACCGGCACATGGCCCTCAATGAAGTAGCCCTCGACCTGGGCGGTGTGGCAGGAGCCCTTGCCGGCCGGCACGCCGACGCTGCGCTTGAAGGCGTCCATGTGGGTGTCGGCCACCACGCTCACCGGGAAGCCGGCGCCCTCGACATGGCGTGCCCAGAGGCTGCAGCACTCGCAGTTGGGGTCCTTATGCATGGTGATCCGCGGCAGCGTGGCCGGATGCTCGGCGACATGGGGCGCGGACGTGTCATCCGCCTGAGGGGGCGTCACCTTTGTCGCCGGGCTCGCGACCTCATGGGGGCCAAAGGCCTCCGGCGGGGCATCCTTCCGGCCTTCGCAGGAGGCGAGGGCCAGCGGCAGCATCACGGTGGTCAGTACCGACGTAAACCGGCGCATGGCGGTCTCCTAGTGATGGTCGCCCGGTGCCTTCGTGCGCGAGGACCAGTGGATGTGGACAATCTTCCAGCCCGCGTCCGAGCGCTGGACCAGCATGGTTTCGGTGCTGAGCACCGTGACCGGCTTGCCGTCCTTGCTCAGGTGCAACTCGCTCTCGCTGGCCACCCAGGCCAGATCGCCGCTGACCTGGGCGGTGCGACGAAGCAACTGGATGTGGGCGGTCTGGAGGAAGGCCGCGTCGCCCTTGGCGTGACCGCCAAGGTACTCGGCGGCGGAGCGTTCAGCGCCGCCGCTTTCCAGGATCAGCACGTTGGGATCGAGCTCGGCGCCGGCGGCTTCGAGCTGACCGGCAGCCAGCGCGGCGGAAAACCGCTCAACGACCGCCACCGCAGGCATTGCCTGCGCCGGAATGCCCAGTTCCGGTCCGGCGGGCGCGTGCGTGGTGGCGTCGTGGGTGTGGGGCGGCGTGGTCGGGCCATCGGCAAACGCCGGGCTACCCACGGCGGCGAGGGCGAACACAGCAAGGGTGGCGATACGTTTCATGGGAGGGTCCTGTCAGAGAGGGATCAGTGATCGTGCGGCGGCGCGCCGGCATCGTCGTGCGCCGGTGGCACGGGCGCGTCGTGGTCGTGGGGCGGGGCACCGGCATCGTCATGCGCCGCAGGCGCCGGGGCGTCGTGAGCGTGCGGCGCCGACCCGGCGTCATCGTGGTCGGCGGACATCGGCGTGTCATGGGCATGGGGCGCTGTACCGGCATCGTCGTGGTCCATGGCGGCAGCGCCATCGTGATGGTCACCACTGCCCATGCCGGCCATCCCTGGCATGGCGTCGTCGTGCGGCATGCTCTCGCCGCCACCGTGCGAGTGGCCGCCGCTGGTCGCCACCAACGCCTGATATTGACCGGGGCTCATCTTCGGCATTTCTTGCAAGAAGGCCACCATGTTCCAGATGTACTCATCGGACATGCTTTTGCCCCAGGCCGGCATACCCGAGGCCTTGATGCCGTGCTTGATGACCCAGAAGGCGCGGGCCGGATCGGGCGCGCCGAGCTTGGAGAGATCCGGCGGCGCCGGATACAGGCCTTGGCTCAGCTCGGTCGCTGCCATGCCGGGGGCAAGGTGGCAGGTGGTGCACATGGCCGCGTAGTTGCCGGCGCCGCTGCGAATCTGGGCCTCGCTACCCAAGGTCGGGACGACCATGTCGTGGGCACGGACCGCGATGGCGCGGTCACGCGCCGTTTCAATGAGCTTGAAGACCACGGCCGAATGCGGCTCGTCAGCACCCGGGTGGATGGCGCCAAAGTAGATGCCGCCGCCGACGGCCGCGGCACCCAGACCCACAAGAATCAAACCACTTTTGATTAAAGACATGACTAGGGCTCCTGTTAACGCGGACGTCGCGGCGGATTGCCGAACGCGGGATCGTCACTGACGCGCTGGGCGACGGTGCCGGTGGGGTTGCGGTACCAGCCCGGGTCGGAGAAATCGCCCGGCGCCAGGTCGTCACGGACTTTGACGACGGTGAACATGCCGCCCATCTCGATGTTCCCGAACGGGCCCTTGCCGGCCATCA
>NZ_CAXBJS010000254.1:0-2838 GCF_963976025.1 uncultured Arenimonas sp. | reverse complement strand
GGCATCGGACAGTTCCGGACGAATCGCGCGTGTGGACATGGCGGTCTCCTCGCTCTCAGTGCCGGGCCTTCGGCTTCCAGCGGCGCAGCAGCAGGGTGTTGGATACCACGCTGACGCTCGACAGTGCCATGGCGGCGCCAGCGACGACGGGATCAAGCAGGCCGGCCGCGGCCAGCGGGATGCCGACGATGTTGTAGATGAAGGCCCAGAACAGATTCTGGTGGATCTTGCGGGTGGTGCGGCGGGACACATCGATGGCGTCGGCGACCAGGCGCGGGTCATCGCGCATCAGGGTGATGCCGGCGGCGTGCATGGCGACGTCGGTGCCACCGCCCATGGCGAAACCGACGGCAGCCGCGGCCAGCGCCGGAGCGTCGTTGACGCCGTCGCCGACCATGCCGACGGGGCCGTCGGCGGAAAGTTCGCGCACCACGTCGGCCTTGTCGGCGGGAAGTACTTCCGCGCGCACGTCGGCCGGGGCCATGCCCAACGCCGCGGCGACGGCGCGGGCGGCGCCGGCGTTGTCGCCCGACACCATGACCGAGCGGATGCCCTGCGCCTTGAGCAGGGCAATCGCTTCGGCGGCTTCCGGGCGCGGCGGGTCACCGAAGGCCAGCAGGCCGACCAGGCGCAGTGACTGCCTGCTGCCGGCGGCCAGCCATGACACCGAGTGACCCTGGCTGGCCTGTTCGCTGCCGACCTGCGCCAACGCGCCGAGTTCGACGCCCAGCTCCTGCATCAACCGTGCGCTGCCCAGCACGACGTGTTCACCGGCCACCGCGCCTTCGATGCCGCGACCCTGCAGCACCGCCGTGTCCGCCGCCGGTGCCGGCAGGTCACCTCGGGCCGATGCCGCTTCAAGTACGGCGCGGGCAAGCGGATGTTCGCTGCCCTGCTGCAAGGCGGCGGCCAGCGACAGCAGGTGGCTGTCGTCGCCTTCCACGGCCCGCAGGGTCGCCAGCTTCGGCGCGCCCAGGGTCAGCGTGCCGGTCTTGTCGAAGGCGATCGTGCGCAGGCCGCGCGTGGTTTCCAGCGCCTCGGCGTCCTTGATCAGGATGCCGGCCCTGGCCGCGACCCCGGTGCCGGCCATGATCGCCGTCGGCGTGGCCAGGCCCAGCGCGCAGGGGCAGGCAATGACCAGCACGGCGACGGCGTTGAGCACGGCGTTGGTCCAGTCGCCGGTGGCCAGACCCCAGCCCAGCAGCGTCGCCAGCGCGATCAGCACCACCACCGGCACGAACACCGCGCTGACGCGATCGACAATGCGCTGGATCGGCGCCTTCTTGGCCTGCGCGTCCTCAACCAGGCGGATGATGCGCGCCAGCGCCGATTCCGCGCCGACCGCGGTCGTGCGCACCAGCAGGCGACCTTCGCCATTGACGGCGCCGCCGGTGATCCGGTCGCCGGATTCTTTCGGCACCGGCAGCGATTCGCCGCTGATCAGGGATTCGTCGGCGTGGCTGCGCCCTTCGAGCACTTCGCCGTCCACCGGAAAACGTTCCCCCGGCAGCACGACGACGACATCGCCAACGCGCACCTGCGCCACCGGCACTTCGGATTCGCGTCCATCGGCACCGCGCACGCGCGCCGTCGACGGCCGCAGCGCCTGCAGCGCCCGGATCGCTTCGGTGGTCTGGCGCTTGGCCCGCGCCTCGAGCCACTTGCCCATCAGGATGAGCGTGATGATCACCGCCGAGGCTTCGAAGTACAGCGGCGGTTCGCCGTGGTGCGGCTGGGTAAAGATCAGGTGGTAAACCGACAGGCCGTAACCGGCACTGGTGCCCAGCGCGACCAGCAGGTCCATGTTGCCGGTGCCGGCGCGCAGCGCCTTCCAGCCGGCACGGTAGAAACGCGCACCCAGCCAGAACTGTACCGGCGTGGCCAGCGCGAACTGCCACCAGCCCGGAAGCGCCCAGTGCTGGTCGAACAGCATGCCCAGCATCGGCGCGGCCAGCGGCAGCGACAGCAGCGCGGCAATCAGCAGATGCCGGCGTTCGCGGCTGGCCAGTTCTTCCTTGGCGGAAGGAACAGCGGCCTCGCCCGGGGCAGGGGCGTCCGCGGGGTCCTGTTTCTCCGGCGCCACCTGGTAACCGGCCGCGGCGACCGCGGCGACCAGGTCTTCCGGCGCCGTGCCCGCCAGCACCTGCACGCGGGCGGTTTCGGTGGCCAGGTTGACGCTGGCCGACTGCACGCCGGGCACGGCCGCGAGCGCCTTTTCGATGCGACCGACGCAGGACGCGCAGCTCATGCCCAGGATCGCCATCGACACGTCCTCAATGGCGACGCCGTAGCCGGCTTTTTCAACGGCCGCGGCCAGCATGGCGGCGGACGGGCTGCCGTCGGTGGTGACGGCAGCCGTTTCCGTGGCCAGGTTGACGCTGGCCGTCAGCACGCCCGGCACCTGGGCCAGGGCCTTTTCGACCCGGCCCACACAGGAGGCGCAGGTCATGCCGGTGACGCCGAAGCGGAAGCTGGTGGTCGGATCGACCGGCGGTTCGGGCAGGTGGGTGTTCATGGCGGCTTCCTATGGACGATGTTTGCAGCCTGGGCCTTGCCATGATGGCAAGGTCAAGCGCCGCCTTCGTCCCTCAGTCGCCGTGGCGGGCGAAGGGTTCGGCCTTGCCGTCGGGCGTGATCAGTTCGACGGTGTAGGGCTGCACGCGGCCGTCCGGCATTTCCATGCCGGGCGAACCAGCCGGCATACCCGGCACGGTCAGCCCACGGGCCTCGGGACGCTCACGCAGAAGACGCTTGACGTCGTCGGCCGGCACGTGGCCTTCGACGAAATAACCATCCACTTCGGCGGTATGGCAGGAGCCTTTGGCCGGCGGAATACCG
>NZ_CAXBJS010000253.1:0-2879 GCF_963976025.1 uncultured Arenimonas sp. | reverse complement strand
CGAGCCAGCCGTCGCGGGCGCCCAGTTCGACGTGGTCCTTCACGGCGAAATCAAAGGCTCGCGGCGTGCCCCAGCGAAGCACTTCGAGGTTGTCCTTTTCGTCGGCACCGGCCGGCACGCTGGCATCGGGCAGGTTCGGAATGGCCAGGGCAATCGCTTCGAGCTCGGCGCGCAGTTCGTCCAGGCGGGCCTCGGAGGCCTTGAGTTCGTCGGCGATGCCGGCGACCTCGGCCATCAGCGGGGCCACGTCTTCACCCTTGGCCTTGGCCTGGCCGATGGCCTTGGACCGGGTATTGCGCAGGTTCTGCAGCTCCTGCGTGCGGCCCTGGATGGCCTTGCGCTCGGCTTCAAGCCCTTCGAACGCGGCCACGTCGAGGTCGAAACCCCGGGTCTGCTTCAGGCGCGCAGCGGTGTCGGCAAGATGGCCACGCAGCAGGTTCGGGTCGAGCATGGGGTCATTCCATAAATGAAACAGGCCGGCGCATTATCGCGCCGCGCCGGACACCCGTGCAACGAAAATCATGGCGATTCCGGCGCCGTGGGCGCATGCTGTCGCCCGCCGGGCCGCGCATCCGCGTGGCGGCATGACGGAGCACCCCCATGGCCAAGGGCCTGAACCAGAAGAAGAACGAAAAGAAGAAGCCGGAGAAAACCCCGAAGGAAAAGCGCGCGGAAAAGGACCTCAAGAAGGCCGCCCGCAAATCATGACCGATCCGGTCCGCCTGGCACGCCGCGTGGTCGAGATCACCGGCTGCACGCGCAGCGAGGCCGAACGTTACGTGCAGGGCGGCTGGGTGACCGTGGACGGCGTCGTGGTCGAGGCGCCGCAGCACCCGGTTACTACTGAAAACGTAGCCCTGCTGCCCGACGCCCGGCCCGACCCGGCCGAGCCGGCGACGATGCTGCTGCACAAGCCGGCCGGCTACGACCCGGGCCCGGGCGCGAACCCGGCCGAGGCCCTGCTGGTGCCGGAAAACCGCTGGGCCGACGACCCGTCCGGCTGGCGCCTGCTGCAGCGCCATTTCCCGCGCCTGCAGCCGGCGATGCCGCTGCCGCTGGAGACCAGCGGCCTGATGGTCTTCAGCCAGGACGGCCGCGTGCTGCAGAAGCTCAAGCAGGACGGCGAACGCATCGAGCAGGAATTCAACGTCGAGGTCGAAGGCGAACTGGCACCCTACGGCTGGAAACGCCTCACCGGCGGCACCAGCTTCCAGGGCTGGCCGGTGGCGCCGTTCCGGGTCAGCTGGCAAAGCGAACAGCGCCTGCGCTTCGCCATCAAGGGCGTGCGCCCGGGCCTGCTGGAATACCTGTGCGCGGAAGTGGGCCTGAAGGCCACCGCCGTGCATCGCCTGCGCATCGGCCGCGTCGGCCTGTCGAAGATGCCGGTCGGGCAGTGGCGCTACCTGCCGGTGCTCGAACGCTTCTGAGCCTTGCTCAGACCGGCCGCAGCCACGTGGCCAGGCGCGCGCCGGCCCAGACCAGAGCCAGGCCGCCGACCAGGGTGATCGCCAGGTAACCAAGCATCACCCCGGGTTTGGCGGTGCGCGCATATAGCAGGCATTCGAGCATCAGCGCCGAATAGGTGGTCAGGCCGCCCAGCACGCCCACCACGAGGAAGGCGCGCGCGTACAGCGCGCCCGGCCCGCGCCCTTCCAGCCAGATCAGCAGGAAGCCCGCCGCCAGGCTGCCCAGCAGGTTCACCGCCAGCGTGCCCCAGGGCAGGCCGTCGCCGACCTGGCGCAGCAGCCAGGCGCCGATGAGATGGCGGCCACCGGCGCCAAGTGCGCCACCGGCCATCACCAGCCAGAGCAGGGTCCAGTTCATGGGCCAAGGTTAATTCAAACCCGGGCGCCGAAGCTTGTACGCTTCTGCCTTCCGCTGCTTACCCCGGACCGCCATGCGCCTTGTCGCCACCCTGCTGCTGCTCACCACCCTGCCCGCCCTCGCGGCGTCGCCGCTGACGACGGTGGCCGAAGAATCGGGTTTCACCCGCACCGGCCGCTACGCGGAAGTTGAGGTCCTGTGCGAAGCCTTCGCCGCCCGCTACCCGACGGCGGTGCGCTGCTTCGACTTCGGCACCACGCCCCAGGGACGGCCGATGAAGGCGCTGGTGGCTTCCACGTCCGGCGCGCTCGACCCGCTGGCCGCGCGCCGCCAGGGGCTGCCGGTGGTGCTGGTGCAGGGCGGCATCCATGCCGGCGAAATCGACGGCAAGGACGCCGGTTTCCTGGCCCTGCGCGAACTGCTTGAAGGCGAAGCGGCGCCCGGCGCGCTGGACCGGCAGGTGCTGCTGTTCGTGCCGGTGTTCAACGTCGACGGCCACGAACGCTTCAGCGCCTGGAACCGACCCAACCAGCGCGGCCCGGTCGAAATGGGCTGGCGCACGACCGCGCAGAACCTCAACCTCAACCGCGACTACCTCAAGGCCGAAGCGCCGGAAATGCAGGCCATGCTGGCCCTGGTGAACGCCTGGGACCCGCTGGCCGTGGTCGACCTGCACGCCACCAATGGCGCCCAGTTCGAGCACGACATCGCGATCATGGTCGAACCGCTGTTCGCCGGCGACCCGGCCCTGCGGACCATCGGCCAGCAGTGGCGCGACGCCGTCATCGCCGACCTGGCCGAACAGGGCTCGCTGCCGCTGCCCTTCTACCCGTCCTTCGTGGTTTACGACGACCCGGCGTCGGGTTTCACCGACTCGGTGGCGCCGCCGCGTTTTTCCACCGGCTATTTCTGGATGCGCAACCGCCTGGGCATGCTGGTGGAAACGCACTCCTGGCGCACCTACCCGGAACGCGTGCGCAGCACCCGCAACACGGTGGTGTCGGTGATCGAACAGATCGCCGAACACGGCCAGGACTGGCAACGCGCCGCGCGCG
>NZ_CAXBJS010000252.1:0-2879 GCF_963976025.1 uncultured Arenimonas sp. | reverse complement strand
GCCGTTGATCGCGGCGAAAAGCCGGCCGTGCCCTCGGCCATCGCCAAGTACCACACCACCGAACTGGCCCGCGAATGCGCCACCGACGCCATGGACATCCACGGCGGCAAGGGCGTGATCCTGGGCCCGATGAACTACCTGGGCCGCGGCTGGCAGGCGGCGCCGATCTCGATCACGGTCGAGGGCGCCAACATCATGACCCGCTCGCTGATGATCTTCGGCCAGGGCGCCATCCGCTGCCATCCGTGGGTGCTGAAGGAAATGCAGGCGGCGATGCTGCCCGACCGCGAACAGGCCGTGCGCGAGTTCGACGCCAACCTGTTCGGCCACATCGGCTTCGCGATCTCCAACGCCGTGCGCAGCTGGGTGCTGGGCCTGGCCGGCTCGCGCATCAGCAAGGCGCCGGGTGACGCCTACACGCGCCGCTACTACCGCAAGCTCAACCGCTACTCGGCCAACCTGGCCCTGGTGGCCGACACGTCGATGCTGCTGCTGGGCGGCAAGCTCAAGTTCAAGGAAAAACTCTCGGGCCGCCTGGGCGACGTGCTGAGCCAGCTCTACATCGCCAGCGCGATGCTCAAGCGCTACGAGGACGAAGGCCGCCCGGCCGCCGAACAGCCGCTGCTGGCCTGGGCCTTCCACGACTCGGCGCACAAGATCGAACTGGCCCTGTCGGGCGCGCTGCGCAACTTCCCGATCCGCCCGGTGGGCTGGCTGCTGTGGCTGCTGGTGTTCCCCTGGGGCCGCCGCGCCCAGGCCCCGAGCGATCGCCTGGGCCGCCGCGCCGCGGCGCTGCTGATGTCGCCCTGCGACGCGCGTGACCGCCTGGCCGAGGGCACCTTCCTGACGCCCTGCGCGAACAATCCGGCCGGCCGCATCAACAGCTACCTGCCCAAGGTGATCCTGGCCGAGCCGGTGGAACGCAAGTTCCTCAAGGCGCTCAAGACCAGCGACATCGAGGCGCTGGACTTCGCCTCGCAGCTGGCCGAGGGCGTGGCCGAGGGCTGGATCACGGCCGAAGAGCGCACGCAGCTTGAAGAACTGCGGGTGATGACGCTCGACGCGATCATGGTCGACGACTTCGATCCGTTCGAGCTGCAGGCCGCTTCGCTGCACATGGACAAGCCCAAGCTGGGCGAGAAGTCGCGAGCCGCCTGATGAGCGAGACGCCGCTGCTCCGGCTGTACCGCAAGTTCACGCGCTGGCCGGGTGGGCAGTGGCTGTTCAGCCGGGCGGTGTGTTTCAAGGCACCCTATTTCGGCAGCGTGTCGCCTCGCTTCACGCTGCTGGAAAACGGGCGCTGCGAGGCGACGATCCCGCACAAGCGGCGCATGCAGAACCACATCGGCACGGTGCATGCGATCGCGCTGTGCAACCTGGCCGAGCTGGTGGGCGGGGTGATGACCGACGCGTCGCTGCCCAAGGGCATGCGCTGGATCCCGAAGGGGATGACGGTGCAGTACCTGAAGCGCGCGGTGGGCACGCAGCGCGGCGTGGCGACACCCGGCATCCCGCTGGTTTCGTCGGACACGGGCTACGACTTCCCGGTCAACGTGGACGTCTTCGACCGGGCCGGCGAAAAGGTCTTCAACGCCGTCATCACCATGTGGGTCAGCCCCAGCCGCTGATCCCCCCGTAGGAGCGCCTTCAGGCGCGAATCTTCTGCCCTTGGCCTTTGGCCAAGGGCATCGAGACCACGTGGGGACTCAGAGGTAGTGGACGGCGATGGCGGCGAGGATGGCTGGCAGGGCTTGGACGTAGAGGATGCTGCGCTTGACGGTGGCGGCGCCGAACAGGCCGGCGACCACCACGCAGCCCAGGAAGAACAGCGTGATGCCGCGGGCGTCCAGCCACAGCCCCCACAGCAGCCCCGCCGCCAGGAAACCGTTGTACAGACCCTGGTTCATCGCCAGCTTCGCCGAGTCCCGCGCCACCTGCGGGTCCAGCCCGAAAACCCTGCGCCCCAGCGGACGCGTCCAGAACACCATCTCCAGCACCATGAAACCCAGGTGCAGCAACGCCACCAGGACGGTTAGCACGATTGCGATGATGGACATCGTGGCCTCCTTCAGACGGCCAGCTGCGCGGCGTGGTGCCGCAGGTGGTCCTGAATGAAACTGGCGATGAAATAGTACCCGTGGTCGTAGCCCGCGTGGCGGCGCAGGGTCAGCGACTGACCGGCTTCGGCACAGGCTGCTTCGAAACGCTCCGGCTGCAGCTGCGGTTCCAGGAATTTGTCGGCCAGCCCCTGGTCCACCAGGATCGGCCGACCGAACGGCCGCCGCCGCACCAGTGCGCAGGCATCGTGTTCCGCCCAGACCGCGTGGTGATCACCCAGGTAGCGGCTGAAGGCCTTCTGGCCCCAGGGCACCTCGCAGGGCGCCACGATCGGCGCGAACGCCGACACGCTGCGGTACTGCTGCGGGTGCTTGAGCGCCAGCGTCAGCGCCCCGTGCCCGCCCATCGAATGCCCGGTGATGCCCGTGCGGCCCGGATCGGCCGGGAAGTGCTCGCGAACAACCGCCGGCAGTTCGTGCACCACGTGGCTTTCCATGCGGAAGCGCGACGACCACGGCGCCTGGGTGGCGTCGAGGTAAAAACCCGCACCCTCGCCGAACTCCCAGTCGCCCGTGGCGCCCTCCAAGCCCGTGTCGCGCGGGCTGGTGTCGGGCATCACCAGCATCAGCCCCAGTTCGGCCGCCACGCGCTGCGCGCCGGCCTTCATCGTCGCGGTTTCTTCGGTGCAGGTCAGGCCGGCCAGGTAATACAGCACCGGCACCCGGCCCTCGCGAGCCTGCGGCGGCTGGTACACCGCAAAACGCATCGGCCCGCCGCAGGCCGCCGAGTGCATGCGGTAGAAACCCTGCACGCCGCCAAAG
>NZ_CAXBJS010000251.1:0-2965 GCF_963976025.1 uncultured Arenimonas sp. | reverse complement strand
GCTGGTTGATGAAATCGCCGCGGTAGCTGGGCAGGGAAACGCCGTCGCGCTCTTCCATGTCGGCCGAACGCGGCTTGGCGTACTGGCCGGCGAAACGACCCACGCGCACCACCGGCAGGCGCAGCCCGTGCACCAGCACCAGGCTCATTTGCAGAAGAACCTTCAGGCGGTTCGAGACCAGGGCCGATTCGCAGTCGGCGAAAGACTCGGCGCAGTCACCGCCCTGCAGCAGGAAGCGCTTTCCTTCCTGGGCCTCGGCCAGCTGCTTCTTCAGCGAAAGGATTTCCCAGGACGTGACCAGTGGCGGCAGGCGGCTGAGCTCGCCCACCACTTCGGCCAGCGCGGCTTCATCCGGATACCGCGGCTGCTGCGCTGCCGGCCGCGCGCGCCAGCCGGCCGGCGTCCAGTCGGACGGGACGGAGACGGTTTGCAGGCTGCGGTCGGGGGCGCTCATCGGTTTTCCAGGGAATCCATCGGTGGGTAGTGTTGCGAAACATCATGCCACAGGGGTCGCGGCGCCTCGTGCAGGCCACGCGAACTTTCCAGGCGGTCTGTACGGGGCTCAGCGCCGGCGGAAGCCCGCCCAAAGCACGCCCAGGGCCAGGCCCACGAACCAGGCCAGGGTCCAGGCCGGCATCGACAGGCCCAGGAAGGTCCAGTCCACCTTGGCGCATTCGCCGGAGCCTTCCAGCACCTTGGCCAGGGCGCTCATCGGGCCCATGGCCTCGATCATGTAGTCCAGGCCCATGGAGGTGCACAGCGGCACCTCGCTGGGCGGCAGCGACTGCAGCCAGACGTGGCGGGCAGCGACGCCGGCGCCGGCAGCAGCGGGAATGAAGGCAAGCAGGCCGTAGACAGCCCGCCCGACCCGGCCCTTGGGCGCGTGCAGGCCTCCGACCAGGAAAACGATGCCCAGCGCCGCGAACGCGATGCGCTGAAGGATGCACAGCGGGCACGGCATCATCAGCATGCCGAACTGCACGTACAGGGCGTAGGCCAGCAGCGCCGCGCACAGCGCGAAACCGGTCAGGAACTGGGCCCGGAAGGACCAGGCGAAGGGATTGGCGGTCATCGGCGGCGACTTGATGGCAAGGGGGACAGCCTAACCGACCGCGCCGGCGGCGCGAAGTTCAGCGCGGCGGGCTTTGCGGGGGCACAAAACACAGGACCCCGGCCGGGGCCGGGGTCCTGGGGGTCTTGCAGCGCGCCGGGTTTATTCGGCGGCTTCGGCGTCGGCCTGCGGGCGGTCCACCAGTTCGACATAGGCCATCGGGGCGTTGTCGCCCGGACGGAAGCCGCACTTGAGGATGCGCAGGTAACCGCCGGGGCGGGCCTGGTAACGCGGGCCGAGTTCGACGAACAGCTTGCCCACCGCTTCCTTGTCACGCAGGCGCGACATGGCCAGGCGGCGGTTGGCGACGCCGTCGATCTTGCCGATGGTGATCAGCGGCTCGGCGACCCGGCGCAATTCCTTGGCCTTGGGCAGGGTGGTACGGATCAGTTCGTGCTTGATCAGGGACGCAGCCATGTTGCTGAACATCGCTTCGCGATGGGCACTGGTGCGGCTGAACTTGCGGCCGGATTTCTGGTGGCGCATGGTCGTGTTTCCTTAAGTGAATTCCGGGCCTCAGCCCAGCATGCCCTGCTGCAGGCCGGCCGGCGGCCAGTTCTCCAGCTTCATGCCGAGGGAAAGGCCGCGCTGGGCCAGCACTTCCTTGATCTCGGTGAGCGACTTCTTGCCCAGGTTCGGGGTCTTGAGCAGCTCGACCTCGGTGCGCTGGATCAGGTCGCCGATGTAGTAGATGTTCTCGGCCTTGAGGCAGTTGGCCGAACGCACGGTCAGCTCGAGGTCGTCGATCGGGCGCAGCAGCACCGGATCCACGCCCGTGGTCGAGGCCTTGGCCGGACCACGCTCGCGCTGGGTGAAGTCGCCGAACACCGACAGCTGGTCGGTGAGGATATCGGCGGCCGTGCGGATGGCGTCCTCGGCGTCGATCGTGCCGTTGGTCTCGATCTCAAGGACCAGCTTGTCAAGGTCGGTACGCTGTTCGACGCGGGCAGCCTCGACGGCGTAGGCGACGCGGCGGACCGGCGAGAACGTGGCGTCCAGCACCAGGCGACCGATCGCACGGGACTCTTCGTCCGGGCGGCGGCGATCGGCGGCCGGCTGGTAGCCGAAACCGCGCTCGATCTTCAGGCGCATGTTCAGCGCCGTGTCCTTGGTGAGGGTGCAGATCACGTGGTCGGGATTGATGATCTCGACGTTGTGGTCGGTCTTGATGTCGCCGGCGGTGACGACGCCCGGGCCCTTCTTCTGCAGCGACAGCGTGGTGTGGTCCACGTTGTGCATGCGGATGGCCACGTCCTTGAGGTTGAGCAGGACTTCAAGCACGTCCTCCTGCAGCCCTTCGACGGTGGTGTACTCGTGGAGCACGCCGTCGATTTCGACTTCGGTGATCGCGAAGCCGGGGATCGAGGACAGCAGGACGCGACGCAGGGCATTGCCCAGCGTGTGGCCGTAGCCGCGCTCGAGCGGCTCGATGACCACCTTGGCGCGGTTGGAACCGAGGCGTTCGATGTGCGGGCCGCGGGGGCGCAGCACCTGGGTGGCGGTAACCGTCATGGTCAAGGTGTCTCCTGGAGGGATTACTTCGAGTACAGCTCGACGATCAGCGCTTCATTGATGTCCGAGGGCAGGTCCGCACGATCCGGGATGGCCTTGAAAACGCCGGCAAACTTCTTGGCGTCGACTTCGCACCAGCTCGGGACGAGGTCCATCTGCTGGGAGAGGTTCACGGCTTCCTGGACGTTGAGGTGCTTTTGGGCACGCTCGGTCAACGCGATGTTGTCGCCGGCCTTGACCTGGTAGGACGGCAGGTTGACGGCCTTGCCGTTAACCAGAACGCCCTTGTGCGACACCAGCTGGCGCGCCTGCGGGCGCGTCACTGCGAAGCCCATGCGGTAC
>NZ_CAXBJS010000250.1:0-3007 GCF_963976025.1 uncultured Arenimonas sp. | reverse complement strand
GGTAAGCGCGGCGGTGAACACGTTCACCCGCCAGGCCAGGATAAGCATCGACACCGCGCCGAGCACCAGCGCGAAACCCAGCACCTGCGCCGGCCGCAGCGAGCCCGTGGCAAGCGGCCGGTGCTGGGTGCGCGCCATCAGCACGTCAATGCGCTGGTCGAGCAGGTGGTTGATGGCCGCCGCCGAAGCCGCCGCCAGCCAGATGCCAATCGCGCCCAGCACCAGGCGTTCCCAGGGCCAGGCTTCGCCCGGCTCCAACGCCAGGAACATGCCAATAATCGCGGTGAACACGATCAGCGCCACCACGCGCGGTTTGGTCAGCTCCCAGTAGGCGGCCAGCGGCAGGCTCATTCCGGTGCCCGCAGCCGCGCCAGCAGGCCCACCACCGTGAACAGCAGCAGGGCCGCGCCGGCGTTGTGCGCCACCGCCACCCACAGCGGCAGGCCCAGCACGATGTTGCTGATGCCCAGCGCGACCTGCGCGCACAGCAGCACCAGCAGCAGGCCGCCGGAATAACGCAGGCCGGTCGAACGCAGCAGCCTGATCGCGACCATCAGCAGGTGGCCGAACACCAGGATCGCCATCAGCCGGTGCGCCATCTGGATGGCCACGCGGGCCGGGCCGTCGAGCACGCCGCCTTCGTAGTCCACGCCGATGCCGCGCCACAGGATGAAAGCTTCGCGGTAGTCCTGCTCGGGCCACCACTGGCCCAGGCAGGTCGGGTAGTCGGTGCCGCAGGCGAGCGCGGCATAGTTGGCGCTGGTCCAGCCGCCCAGGGCGATCTGCACGACCAGCAGCACCAGGCCGATCCACAGCAGGCGCCGAAGCCTGGGTGCCTCGGCGCTGACCAGCGGGCCCCAGGGCGTGGTTTTCCAGGCCAGCCAGGTGAGCAGCGACAGCGTCAGCAGGCCGCCCATCAGGTGCGCCATGACGATGACCGGTTTCACCAGCCAGATGACCGTCCACATGCCCAGCACCGCCTGGAAGACGATGACCATCAGCAGCAGCGTGGACAGGCGCGCGGCATCGACGTTCGACCAGCGCAGGGCCTGCACGAGCAGGATCAGTTCACCGGCCAGCCACAGCGCCACGGACAGTTCGTGGTTGGGCGCCATGCCCACGCCCATGTACACCGGGATCGACAGGCCCACCAGGGCCGAGGCCGCCAGCACGCTGACCACCCCGCCCTTGCGCTTGCGCGCGGCCAGCAGGGCCAGCGTCAGCACCAGCAGGCCCAGCAGGGCGGCGATATGACGGTGGAACTGTTCGCGCCAGGCCTTGGAGACTTCGACGATGCGTTCGAAGCCGGCGTTGGCGGCGGCGATTTCGTGGTCCTGGGTCGGCCAGGTGGCCTTGCCGTAGCAGGTGGGCCAGTCCGGGCAGCTCAGGCCGGCGTTGGACAGCCGCACGAAACCACCGAACACGATGACCACCAGGGCCAGCAGCACGGCCGCCCAGGCGAGGCGATGGAAATGACGGGAAGGAGCGTTCATCAGGGGCCTACTTCAACACACGACCGAGGTCCTTGCGCATGCCGGAGGGATTGAAGCCCGGGGCATAACGCAGGACGAGGTAACCATTGGGGTCGGCCAGGTAGGCCGGCAGCGCGTCGGGGCGCACGGTGTCGGGCAGCGCTTCGGCCAGGGCCGGGCTGGGCTGCATGGGCACCAGGCCGGCGAATTCCGGGGCACCGGCGGGCACGTCGCCAAACCACAGCACCTTCAGGCGTTCGGCGTGGCGGCCTTCCGACACCCAGACGCGCTGCAGGGCGGCCAGCATCTGCGCACAGGGTTCGCCGCAGCCTTCCGGGGCCACGAACACCACGTGCCAGTTGCGCTCGGCCGGCTGCCATGACCAGTCGCTGCCGTCGGCGTGTTTGAGCGCCAGCCCGCGCAGGTCCGGATAGGGGTCGAGCATTTCGCCGATGTTGCGGGTCTGGTCGGGCTTCCAGCCACCGAAGAACAGGCCGGCGGCGATGCCGAAGCTGCCCAGGAAAAAGGCGGCGACCAGCAGCAGCTGCAGGCGCGAACGGGTCTTGGACGGGGCGGCGTTGTCGGGCGAAGTCATGGGCGTTTCCGGAACCACAGGAGAAGGGTCACCACCAGGGTGGCGAAGGCCAGGCCGAACCATTGGATGGCGTAGCCGCGATGTTTTTCAGGCGGCAGCGTATTCGCAAGCACCTCAAGGTCGCGTTCATGGCCCAGCGGCAGCGAAGGGTCCAGGCGCAGCACGCGCGGCGCAAGCGCCGGCAACTGCCAGGCGCGCGCCACGGCGGCCGGTTCCAGGTGCAGGGCCAGCCAGCGCTGGCCGCCGTCGCGCGATTCCAGGCCCTCGCCCAGGCGCAGGCCCACGGCCGGCGGCGGCGCCAGCAGGCCGGACAGGTCGGCGGGGCCGGTCGGGCAGGCCTCGCGCGGCAGCGTGCGGTCGCCGGGCAGAGGCAGCCAGCCCAGGTCCACCAGCAGCGCCGTGCCGCTGTGCGGCTGGAAGGCGCAATAAAGGCGCACGCCCACGCGCGGGCCGCGGCGCTGGTTGTCCAGCCACAGCGGCGGCGTGTCCAGGAAACGGCCACCACCGGCGGCGCGGTTCACGCCCGACGCAGTGTCGGCGGCCGACAGCGGCCAGGGCGCTTCGGTGCGGGCCGCGACGGCGGCGTCGAGCATCGCCTGCTTTTCCAGCCCACGGCCCCACTGCCAGTTGCCCAGCGCCGAAAACCCCAGCACCAGGCACAGGCCGAAGAGCGCGAGCAGGACGCGGCGTTTCAACACGGGCGCGCCCGGGAAGCGGATAATGCGCGGCAGACATCACCACCGGCCCTTTGCATGAGCAGTGAACTCAAGACCCTGGTCGTCGTCGGATTCTTCATTTTCATCCTGTGGAACCTGGGCGCCGGCTTGTATTACATGATGGTGGACAAGGGGCGCAGCAAGCGCACCGTGAACTCGCTGAGCTGGCGCATCGGCCTGTCGGTCGCCATGATCGTGCTGGTGATCATCGGCATCGCCACCGG
>NZ_CAXBJS010000249.1:0-3020 GCF_963976025.1 uncultured Arenimonas sp. | reverse complement strand
ACGGACCCTTGCCGGCCATCATCGCCAGCGTGTTCGGGGGGCCGGCCATGCCGCCATCGGTATGGTCCTGGTGTTCGCCCATGCCGTCCTTGCCCATGGCCATGTAGCCCGGCAGCATCTGGCGAATCTTGGCTTCCACGCCACGCTGATCGACGCCGATGGTGTTGGGCACGTCGTGGCCCATCGGGCCCATGGTGTGGTGCGACATGTGACAGTGGAATGCCCAGTCGCCGGGTACCGCCGTGAACTCGATGTCGCGCATCTGGCCGACGCCGACGATCTCGGTCACCTCGGTGCGCCACTGGGAGCGCGGGAGCCGACCGCCGTCGCCGCCCGTGACGTGGAACTGCACGCCGTGCAGGTGGATCGGGTGGTTCCACATGCTCAGGTTGCCCACGCGGATACGCACGCGCTCACCGGTACGCGCCACGATGGGATCGATCGCCGGGTAGACCTTGGAGTTGAACGTCCACAGATCGAAGTCCTGCATGATCGCCGGGTCGGGGCGCCGGGTGCCCGGGTGCAGGGCGAAGTTGTGCAGCAAGAAGGCGTAGTCGCGGTCGATCCGCACCGCTTCCCCACCCTTGGGGTGGATGATCAGCAAGCCCATCATGCCCATGGCCATCTGCACCATCTCGTCGGCGTGCGGGTGGTACATGTGGGTGCCGTGCTGCTTGAGCGTGAACTCGTAGGCGAAGGTCTCGCCGGGCTTGATCTGCGGCTGGTTCAGGCCACCCACGCCGTCCATGCCGCTGGGCAGGATCAGGCCGTGCCAGTGGATGGTGGTGGCTTCGCGCAGGCGATTGGTGACGAAGATGCGGATCCGATCGCCTTCGACGGCCTCGATGGTCGGTCCCGGCGTGGAGCCGTTGTAGCCCCAGCACATTGCCTTGGAGCCGGGCGCGAACTCGTGCTCGAACTCTTCGGCGACCAGGTGGAATTCCTTGACGCCGCCGTTCATGCGGTAGGGCAGGGTCCAGCCGTTGAGGGTGCGTACCTTGCCCGCCCGCGGCCGGGAGACCGGCGGCGCCTCCGGCGGCGCTGCGGGCTCTTTCATCTGGGTCATGTCGTGGCCCTGACTCTGGGCGCGGGCCATGCCCGTCGCAGCCGTCGTGACCAGACCGGCCCCTGCGCCCAGCAGGATGTCGCGTCGTGTGATCTTCATGGGGTGTCTCCGTGGGCGCTGTGGTCGGGCGGGGTGGGGGTGTCGTCCTCGGTTTCCTTCTCGGCCTCGGTCGGCGGTTCGGCGGCCGGCGGAGCACCATGCATGGAGTGGTCGACCGGTGGCGGCGTCGCCGCGGGCGGTGTCGCGGGCATGTCCATGCGGCTGTGATCCATCCCCTCCATTGCATCGGAGGGCGCAGGTGCCGGCGCGGCCGGCTTCGCCGACATGTCCATGCCGCTATGGTCCATGCCTTCCATGCCTTCCATGCCTTCCATGCCTTCCATGGCATCGGTGGGCACGGGCGTTGGAGCCGCCGACGCGCCCGGCTTCGCCGGCATGTCCATACCGCTGTGGTCCATGCCCTCCATCGCGTCGGCCGGAGCGGTGGGCATCGACGACATGTCGTGGCCGCTATGGTCCATACCCGGCATCGCCTCCTGGGCGGACGGCGTCAGGATGTCTTGCACGCTGGGGGTGCGATCGCCGATGGCAGCGTCGCTGGGCAGGCGCTGGCCAACGGCCCGCATCAGCTCCACGCGGGCCAGCCAGTAGTCGCGCACGGCCTCGAGGTAGCTCTCGTAGGCGTTGTATTCCTGCACCTTGGCCTGAATAAGCTCGAACACTCCGATGAGCATGAAGTTCTGCTCTTGCTGGCTGCGCTCGACCACCTTTTCACGCTGCGGGATCAGGGCCTCGCGGTGGATTGCCACGACCTGGCTCAGTTCGCGGACTTGTTCGGCCCCCAGGCGCACGGCGTTATCGACGCCCAATTCCGCCTGGGCCACACGCGCCCGGGCTTCGGCCAGCAACGCCTCCGCACGCGCCAGTTTGGCTTGGCCCTGGTTGAAGATGGGTAGTTCCAGATCCAGCGTCGGGCCGCGAAGGCGCGTGCCATCGGCGTCACGTTCGCGCTCGTAGCCGATTTCGCTGCCGCCCAGCCAACGCAGCTTGCGCGTGATGCCGAGCGCATCCATCAGGATGTCGGCCTGCTGGCGGGCCGCGAGCAATTCCAGGCTGGACGTGCGCGCCAGCTCCGCCAACTGCTGGGGATCGTCTTCGGCTCCGACCGGCATAGGCAGGCGATCGCTGGTCGCCCAGGCCGCGTCCTCGCCACTGAGGCCCAGCAGGGTGTTGAGGGTCAGGCGGGCGCGGCCGGCGTCCGCGCGGGCCCGGGCGGCGATGATGCGCGCCTCACTGGCGGCCGCCTGCTCCTGCTTGAGCTGCAACTCGCTGATGTTGCCGGCATCAAAGAATCGTTGGGCGAGTTCGGCCGCGGCATCTGCGCCGCCGGCCACCGCCGTGCGCATGTCCGCGACTTGCTGGGCACCCACGTACGTGTACCAGGCGGCCTCCACGTCGGCGGCGACGTTCAGGACCGCGCCGGCGATTTCGAGTTTGGCGCGCTCATACTCAGCGCGGGCCAGGCGCGTGCGCACCGGCAACACGAGCAAGTCGGCCAGCGGCAGGGTCAGACTGGCCAAGCGGTTGTAGCCGCTGCCCGGGTCCAGATAGGACCGTGAAAGCGAGAGGGTGGGGTTGGAGACCTGCACGGCCTCGAGCACGTCGGCCCGGGCCAGGCCCAGCCGGGCATATTCCTGCTGCAGGCGGGGACTACGCAGCATGGCCACGCGCACCGCCGCCTCGGCGGTCATCGGGGCGCCGAGCCACTGGTCGATGGCCTGCCGTTCTGGGGGCGGTTGACCTACGGCGGACCACTTGACCTGCGGGCCGCGTCGCTCGGCCAGCAGGGCATTGATGTCGGTGTCACCGGGGCGCGGGGCCAGGGATGCACAGCCACTCAGGGCCACGCTCAGGGCCACGGCCAGGGCGGCCGGGCGGAAACGTACAGTCTGAC
>NZ_CAXBJS010000248.1:0-3033 GCF_963976025.1 uncultured Arenimonas sp. | reverse complement strand
AGGGCGGCTTCAAGTCGCGACTCCGCCACGCCCAGCACGCGAAGTCCGCGCGCCGCCGCGTCCGCGGCCGTTTCAATGACCGCGGCCAGTTCCGCGGGCGACAGCTGGCACAGCCGTGCCACGGCTTCCGGCGCACCCTTGGTGGCAACCCGCAGGCTTGAATCGGTCAGCCTGTGCGCCACGCTCATGGCCGGTAGCTCCGGCGCCACCGGGAAGTGACCGACTTCGGCCTGGTCCAGGCCTTCGCCAGCCAGCGCCTGCAGGGCACGGTCCATCGGATCCATCGAATGCGCGCGGCTGGCCAGCGTCGCCGCTTCCAGCACGGGCCTCAGCGACCCGGGCACCGGGGCGTCCGCCTCCAGGCGGGCCTCATGGCTGCCATCGGAAAGCCAGGCCACGCGCATGTGGTTTTCGGTCAGCGTGCCGGTCTTGTCCACGCACAGCACTGTCGCCGCGCCCAGGGTTTCCACCACCGCGGCCCGGCGCACCAGCACGCCGACGCGTGCCATGCGCCAGGCGCCGAGTGCAAAAAAAACCGCCAGCGCCAGCGGGAACTCCTCGGGCAGCATCGCCATCGCCAGCGCGATCGACGACAGCAGGCCCTGCACCCACTCGCCGCGGACCAGGCCGTGGAACAGCAGCAGCGACAGGCTGACCACCAGCGCCAGCAACCCGAACAGGCGCACCAGCCGCGTGGGGTTGCGCTGCAGGCGGGTCGATTCAATCTGGATATCACCCAGGGCCTGGCCGATCTGGCCGCTGCGGGTGGCGACGCCGGTGCGCGTGACCTTGGCCAGGCCATTGCCGCCGATGACCAGGGTGCCGGCGAAAACCTCACCGGCTTCGCCTTCGGCGTCGGCATCCTTGTCCACGGGCAGGCTTTCGCCGGTAAGCAGGGATTCGTCCACCGCCAGCGAACGCGCCGACTGCAGGCGCGCATCGGCCGGAACCCGCGAGCCTTCCTCGACCACCAGCAGGTCGCCGGGCACCACCTCGCCGGCCGGCAGCCGCTGGGCGATGCCGGCACGGATGACTACCGCCACCGGCGCGCCGAGCGCACGCAGGGCTTCGAGCGCGCGTTCACTGCGCCTTTCCTGCACCACCACCAGGCCAATGGTGACCACGGCAAAGCCACCGAGCAGTGCGCCTTCGGCCGGTTCGCCCAGCACCAGGTAGGCCACGGCGGCCAGCGCCAGCAGCAGGAACATCGGTTCGGTCATCACGTGGGCGGCGATGCGCCCCAGGCCGCGCCGTGGCGGCGGCGGCAGTTCATTGCGGCCGTGTTCGGCCAGGCGGCGTGCGGCTTCTTCGGGTTCGAGTCCGCGCGGGTTATTCGAGCTGGTCACGGGCGAAGCCGGCGTCCAGGGCCTCCATCGCGTCGCGGGGCTTGAGCTTGCCGGCTTTTTCGAAAGCGGCGGCGGCCTGGTTTTCCTTCTTGTCGCCGTGCAGCAGCAACAGCAGGTTGGCGTGTTCGACGTGGGCGATGGGCGAGGACGGGGTCAGCTTCAGGGCGGTGGCCATGTGCTTTTCGGCGACCGCGGCCTTGGCGCCGTAGGTCAGGCCGCCGACCAGGGCGCCAACCTTGTCGATGATCTCGCCGTGGTAGAGCGCCATGGCGGTGTGCGCCTCGGCGTGTTTGGGCGCCAGTTCCAGCGCCTGCTCAAGCGCCTTGCGCACCTTGCCGGCCAGGCCCATCTTCAGGGCCTTGGCGATGGAAATGCCCTGGCTGTAACGGCCCATGGCATGCGCGAAGCGGTAGTGGCTGTTGGCTTCGCCGGGCAGGGCGGCGATGGCGGCCTCGGCCAGCTTGCCAGCCTGCTCGTAGCGCTTGAGCTGCTCGTCTTCGTCGTCCACCAGATAGGAGGCGTGGATCGCCAGCGCCTTGCAGGCCACCGAGGCACCGACCGGGCCCAGGGCCGAGCCGGCTTCGAAGGCCTGCTGGAAATCACCGCGGTGGAAATCACGCCACGCATCCTGCAGCGCCCCGGCCAGGGCTGCGTCGTCCAGGCCCTTGGGCGCAGCCTTGCCGGCCGCCTTGGCCAGGGCGGCAGCGCGTTTGTCGTCGGGGAAAGGTTCGGCGTCGCCGGCGTGCAGGACCGGCCAGGCCTTCTTCAACTTGTCGCCGGCGTAGTCAAACGCCTTGTCGGGGTGGGGGAAACGGGTCCAGGCGGACTTCTTGGCGGCCATGCAGATGCTCCGAACGGGATGCGGCCAGCATCACCCGAGCCACGGCCGTCCGCAAGCCGGTGCCGACTAGTGTGAAAGCTCTGGGCACGGCGCCCAGACTCGTTCCCGATACGGGGCCTTCCGCCCCCTGACAGCGAGGTTTGCCATGAGCCGTCCTACTTCCCGTCGTCGCAAGACCCCCGTTGAAATCAGCCCGCGCACCCTGCTTCTGGCTGGCCTGGGCGCCGCCGTGCTGGCGCGCAAGCAGGCCCGCCGTTCCTTCGACGCCGCCGCCGCCAATGCCGACCAGCTGCGTGACCGCGCTGAAGCCGCCGCCAACGAGGCCGGCCGCCAGGTCGCCCGCTTGCGCACCCAGGCCGAAGCTTTCGCCGAACGCGCCCAGGCCGAGTTCGAATCGCGCTTCATCACCGGCAAGCCGGTCCGCGCGCGCCGCCCGCCGCAAGCGCGCCTGACACCGTCTCTCTATCCCGTCAGTGGGACTTCAACGCCCCGGCCCAGCGGCCGGGGCGTTTTTTATCCGTGCTGTTTGCGGCTGGCCTCGAAGGCCGCCAGCTGTTCGGGCGTGGCGTCACGCTGGTGCGCGGCCTTCCACTGCGCGAAGGGCATGCCGTAAACCTGCTCGCGGGCCTGCTCGCGGTCCATGGCCACGCCGGATTCTTCGGCGGCCTCGCGCAGCCAGTCGGCCAGGCAGTTGCGGCAGAAGCCGGCGAGGATCATCAGGTCGATGTTCTGAACGTCGGTGCGCTCGCGCAGATGCTCGACGAGCCGGCGGAAGGCGGCGGCCTCGAGCTCGGTGCGCGTCGTCTGATCGATGTCGGTCATGGTGTTCTCCTTGTCCATGGGCCT
>NZ_CAXBJS010000247.1:0-3067 GCF_963976025.1 uncultured Arenimonas sp. | reverse complement strand
GGGCCATTTCGCCGGCGGCCGCGCCCAGCAGGGGGCCGGCCAGCAGGCCGGGCAGGCCGAAGAAGATGCCTACGAAACCGCCGATGCCGGCGCCCCACATGCCCTTGTTTGACGCACCGGCACGTTTGGCGCCCAGCAGGCTGGCAAGGAAATCGGTGACGATGGAAATGGCGACCAGGATGCCCAGCAGCACCAGCACGCCGCCGCCGATGCGCTGGTAACCGTCGGCCCAGGCCGCCAACCACATGCCGGCGAACATCACCGGCAGCCCCGGCAGCACCGGCAGGATGGTGCCCAGCAGCCCGATCACGATCAGGGCGCCGGCAAGGATGTACCAGGTGGTTTGCGGGTCCATCGGCCGAGCATAACAAGCGACGGCCCGCCGAAGCGGGCCGTCCTGGGAGACGCGGGAGAGGGTGGAACTCAGTCCGGGATGATGACGGTGTCGATCACGTGGATCACGCCGTTGCTGGCCTTGATGTCGGTGGCGGTGACGGTCGCGCCGTCGATGCGCACGGTGCCGCCAGTGACTTCGATGTCGGCGGCCTGGCCGTTGACGGTGGTGGCGGTATCAAGCTTCACCACGTCGGCGGCCTTCACCTTGCCGGCGACCACGTGGTAGGTGAGGATCGAAACCAGCTGGTCCTTGTTCTCGGGCAGCAGCAGCGAGTCGAGCGTGCCGGCCGGCAGCTTGGCGAACGCCTCGTCGGTCGGCGCGAACACCGTGAACGGGCCTTCGCCCGACAGGGTCTCGACCAGGCCGGCGGCCTTGACGGCGGCAACCAGGGTTTCGAAGTCGGCGTTGCCGGCGGCGACGTCAACGATGGTGCCGGCGGCCTTTTCCTTGCCTTCGTGATGGCCGGCAAGCGCCGGGGTCGCGACGAGGCCGGAAAGCATCAGGGCAAGCGCGGTTTTGCGAAGCAGGGTCATGGGTTTCTCCAGGGTGGGGGTGATGCCCCGTTTGGGCACGTTTGCAGTGTCCACGGGTGGCCGTCATGGGGCCGTCGCGGCGGCGTCAGGGGCGCGTGTCGGCTGCGTGTCGCCGGCGTGAGGACACACGCGCAGGGCCTGGCGGGCTGGGTATGCTTGGGGTTTTGCGGGGAATCACCGGATGCGGGTTGAAGAATCAAGGCTGCAGGCGCCCGATGGCCACGGCTTCGTGCTGCGCCAGTGGCGCCCGCAAAAGGCCCGCGGCGGCCTGTTGTTCCTGCCTGCGCTGGGCGTGCCGGCGAACAAGTACGACGCGTTCGCACAGGCGCTGTACGAACACGACGTCGCCGCCGCGGTGCCGGACTGGCGCGGCACCGCCAGCAGCGACTGGCGCGCGGCCCGGAGCCGGGACTGGGGGTATGCGCAGCTGCTCGACCAGGACTTGCCCACCGCGCTGGACGCGCTCCCGCGCGACCTGTCCTGGTGCCTGGGCGGACACAGCCTGGGCGGGCAGTTCGCTGCCATGCTGGCCGCGCGCCGGCCCGAACGCTGCGCCGGCCTGGCCCTGGTCGCCACCGGCGTGCCCGACTGGCGCAGCTACCGCGGCGGCAAGCGCTGGGGCATCGCCGGTTTTGCCCATGCGCTGCCGCTGGTCACCCGCATCGTTGGCCACTACCCGGGCGAACGCCTGGGCTTCGCCGGGCGCGAAGCCGGCGGACTGATGCGCGACTGGTCGCGCACGGTCCGGCGCGGCGGTTATGCCGACTACGGGGAAACAGCGGATCTGGAAGCGGCCATGGCCCGGGTGTCATGCCCGGCGCTGGGCGTGCATTTCCGGCACGACACCCTGGTGCCGGAAACAACCCTGCACCACCTGCTGGAAAAACTGGGCCCGGGGCCCCGACGCATCGAACATTTCGACAACGACCGGCTGGGCACGCAGGCCGATCATTTCCGCTGGATGCGCGAGCCGGCGGCGGTGGCCGCCGCCCTGGCCGACTGGCTGCCGGTCAGCCCTTGAAGTCGCGGTGGCAGGCCTGGCAGCCGTTCTGGATGCGGTCCAGGACGACGCCGGCGGCCGCACAGTCGGCCGGCGTGGTGGCCAGGCCGGCGTCGAGCGAAGCGCGCAGCACGGTGGCGTGCTGGACAAACCGTTCGTCGTCCTCGGTCGGCAGGAACGCGGGCTCGAGGTCGTTGGCCAGATGGCGCAGGGTCTGCAGGTGCGGCAGCAGGTCGGTGCTGGCGCAGCGGTTCTGTTTCACGTTGGCGCCCAGGCCCTGCATGTGCGCGGACATCACGGCCATGACGCCGTTCGGGTAGGCCGTGCCCTGGCGCAGCGCGCTCATGGCGATCAGGGCGCAGGCGGCGCCGACGAACAGGCCGATCAGGACCAGGATCAGGGAACGCATGCGCTAGCTCCGGACAAGGAAAGACCGCCGGGAAGATACCACGGCGGTCTGTCCGGGGAGCCTGCGACGTCCGTGTCGCGACGATGGCTCCTAGCGCAGCAGTTCGAGGTTGTTGCCGTCGACGCGCACGTAGGCGCCTTCGCGGATGCCGTTGCCCAGCCGGTTGCGGTTGAGCACGATCAGGCGGCCATCGTCCATGCGAACGTGGATGTCGAAGGTTTCTTCGTTCATCTTGTTCTCGATGGCATTGCCCGCGACCGCGCCGGCGACGGCGCCCGCGATGGTGGCGGTGTTCTCCTTGCCTTCGCTGCCGTGGGTCGGGATCTCGCGGGCCGCGACCGCGCCCACCAGGCCGCCGAGTACGGCGCCGGCGCGACTGTTCCTGCGGGCACCGTAAACCTGCTCGATGCGCTCGATGCGGCCGCAGTCGTAGCAGCGCTGCTGCGAGTAGCCGCGGTCGTAGGGGTCGCTGTAGCCACGGTCGTAACCGTAGGCCGGAGCGCGCGGCTGGGTGGCGCAGGCGGCCAGCGAGGTGGCGGCGATGGCGGCAACGGCCAGCATGCGGGTTTTCATGGCGAACTCCTTGTCGATGGATCGGGGACTCGGGGCCGACGCTAGGCTGCACGCCCTGAACCGGGGCCGACCGCTGCCGCGCCGGTTCGCAAACCGTTCATTCCACGGCGCCCGGCTACAATGTCGCCATGAACGATCCCCGATTCGCCGGTATC
>NZ_CAXBJS010000246.1:0-3075 GCF_963976025.1 uncultured Arenimonas sp. | reverse complement strand
GTGCGCGGCCGTGATCTGGAGATGATGGATGGCTTTGCCGATTTGCTGGCATCGGGCCAGGCGCCGGATCCCGCGGGGCACCGTGCGATGACAGCGCGGCCGGGGGCCGGATGGTCGCCGCGCTGGTCGCCCGGGCACTACCTCGCCGCCGCCGGCCGCGCGCCGACGCTGATCGGCGCCTGGAACGAGGACGGCACCCAGGTTGAGGGCTACGCGCTCAACGAGGCCGAATGGCTGGCCGTCGCCCCGGATGAACTCGACACCACCGACCCGGACAACCCGGTGCCGGTGCGCCCCACCGCCTTCCGCGAAATCCACGGCTGGGCCGGCTGGGGCGAGAAGCAACTCCCCTAAACACCCGAGCCAAAGGAGGCTCCCATGACCCCGCAGATCCTGTACCGATTCCTTGGCGGCCAGATCAAGGCCGACGAGTTCAACTTCGCCCGCGCTCCGACCGGGAGCCAGCATGTCCCGCGCCCTGGCGCCATCGTTCGCTTCCAGGACGCGGAGGGCAGCAAGCACCGCCCGCAGCCCATCACCCGCCGCCTGCGCGTCACCGGCGAGGCCGAAACGGTCTACATCGGCGCCCAGGAAAAGATCATCGTCCCGTGCGAACTGGCCGAGGACGTGGAAATGGTCGACCGCGAGTAATTCCCCCGGCCGCGCCTGCGCGGCCACCACAGTTCCAGACGCCCTGGGCGCCCTCGGTTCCAAAGGCCGCATCCGCTGGACGGTGAGCTACGTGAAGCGCACCCGTACCTGGAAGGCCAGCTGGAAAGGCGTCGCCGCGGTGCGCTACCCGACGCAGGGTGCCGCGATCACCGCCATCAGCGCGGCGCTTCGCGCCTGCGAGAAGGCCGGGATCCTGGGCGAACTGATCATCAAGGGGAAGGACGGCCAGATCCGGGATAACCGGACGTACGGCCAGGATCCCGGCGACATCCCGGGTTGAAGCAACACCCCCATTTCACCAGCAGCGGCAGCGACGGGAGGCGCAGCCGAGAGGACCCCTATGTCCAAGATCGACCCCAATACTGGACTAAGCGACCAGCACCAGCGGTTCGCCGACGAGTACCTGGTCGACTTCAACGCCACGGCCGCCTATGGCCGGGCTGGGTACCTGGCCACGGGTAACGCTGCCGAAGTCGGCGCCAGCAAGCTGCTGCGCAAGCCGGAGGTCCAGGCGTACCTGCGCATGCGCAAGGAGGCCCTGGCAGCGAAGCTCGAGGTCACCCAGGAGGACGTGCTTCGTCGCCTGGTGATGTTCACCTTCGCTGATCGGCGCCAGCTCTTCGACGAGCGCGGCTGCCTGAAGCCGATGCACGAGCTCACCGAGGAGCAGGCCGCCCTGGTGGCTGGTCTCGAGGTGCGGGAAGAGTTCGTCCAGGTCGGCAAGGAGAAGGTCTTCGACGGCTACACCCGCAAGGCGAAGTTCGTGGATCCGCTCCGGTCCACCCAGCTGCTCGGCCAGCACTACGGCCTGTTCAAGCAGGTCATGGAGCACACCGGCAAGGGCGGGGAGCCGCTCGGCTACGTGGTGGTCCCGGAGAAGCGGGAGCCGCCGCCGGCTGACACCCCGCCGGCGCCGCAACCGGCCCTGGACCAGGCCCCTGCAGCTGCTGCAGCGCCGCCGCCGGCGGTGGCCACCGAAAAGGAAACCCTGCCGCAGCCCAAGGCGAAGCTGCCGGCCGACCTGGCCTTCGTGATCAAGAGCCTCGGAAAGAAGAAGGCCTGACATGGGCGCTGCCGCGCAGAACGTCGTTTGGGCACCAACGCCCAAGCAGGCGGAATTCCTGGCGTGCCCGGACTACGAGGTCCTCTATGGCGGCGCCGCCGGCGGCGGCAAGTCGGACGCGCTGCTGATCGACCTGTGGTGCCTGCAGTACGGCGGGCCCAGCCACCCCCAGCACCGGGCCGTGGTCTTCCGCCGCACGTTCCCCGAGCTCAAGGACCTGATCGACCGGGCCAGGGAGCTGTTCCCGAAGTTCATCCCGAAGATCAAGTTCGACAAGGTCGAGCACCGCTTCACCACGCCGGCAGGCGCGAGCTTCGAGTTCGGGTACCTCAACAACGACCAGGACCGGTTCAAGACCCGCGGCCGCGCCTGGAACGCGATCGGATTCGACGAGCTGACCCTCTGGCCGACGCCGATCTGCTACCTGTACCTGCTCTCGCGAAACCGCACCACGGCGCGAGATCTGCCCAAGATCATCCGGTCGACCACCAACCCGGACGGCCTGGGCCAGAAGTGGGTGATGGAGCGCTGGGGGATCCAGGAGCACGGCGGGCCCAGCCGGATCCTGGTGCCGATCGAGTTCGAGGAGGACGACGGCCGCGGCGGCTTCCACCTGGTTGAGCGCAACGTCGCCCGCACGTTCATCCCGGCGAAGCTGGCTGACAACCCACACCTGCGGGGCACCGGCTATCGCGAGACGCTGATGATGCTGGCCCCCGAGGAGCGCGACGCGCTGCTCAACGGCCTGTGGCGCGGCAACCGCGTCGACGGCGCCTTCTACTTCAAGGAACTGCAGGCGGCCCGGGCCCAGAACCGGATCGGCAAGGTGCCCTGGGAGGCCGGTGTCCCGGTCAACACCTTCTGGGACCTGGGCTTCAACGACATGAATTCGATCTGGTTCCACCAGGCCGTCGGCCTGCAGAACCGGTTCATCAAGGCCTACCAGAACAGCGGCGAGGCCATCCACCACTATGTGGCGCTCCTGCAGCAGCTGCAGCACGAGCGGGGCTGGGTGTACGGCACGCACTACCTGCCGCACGACGGGGTCAATCACAGCCTCCAGACCGGCAAGAAGATGCTGCATCTGCTCTACGAGCTGATGCCCGGCGCCAAGTTCCAGATCGTCGAGCGCACGCCGAAGCTGATCACCGGCATCCAGCAGACCCGCGCAGCGTTCCCCAGCTGCTGGTTTGACGAGGAAGAGTGCGCCGACGGCCTGGCCGCGCTCGGGAACTACCGCAAGAAATACAACAAGGCGATCGCCGCGTTCACCGACGAGGCGGTCCACGACCCCAGTTCCAACTACTCCGACGCCTTCCGCCAGTTTGCGCAGGGCTGCG
>NZ_CAXBJS010000245.1:0-3090 GCF_963976025.1 uncultured Arenimonas sp. | reverse complement strand
GGAAGTGTTCCGGTTCTTCCTCGAGGCCGGCCAGACCGAAACCGACAGCTTCGCCTCCACGCAGCGCGTGTTCCGCGGCGTTCCCACCACCGGCGGCGCCGCGTTCACCAAGGACACCGTTTACCTGCACGGACTGCTGGGCGTGCACACCTTCTTCCGCTGGTGCCTGCGCCACCGCCGGCTGCCGCTGACCCGCCTGCTGTTCGCCGGCAAGATGACACTGCAGGACGTGTTCGCGCTTGAGCCGATGTTCGAGGCCGGTGCCCTGGCCGAGCCCCTGTACCAGCCGCCCTGGGTCCAGCGCGCCAACGGCCTGGCCGGCATGCTGGCCTTCTCCCTGTTCGCCAACCGCATCCGCCTGGACCGCGTGGAGGCCGACGACCTCGTTCTGGGCTTGTGACCGGATGACAATGAAACGATCGCTTGCGTTCTTCGCCGCCTGCCTGCTGCTTTCCGCCTGCGCCAGCATCCCGCTGGGAACGCTGTGGAAGCTGCGCGGCTTCGATGAAAACACGCTGGTGCAGCTGGAGCCTTCGGACCTGCGCACCGCGTTGTCGCTGGTGCCCGCGGTGGACGTGCAGCCCGAAAGCGTAAAGCTGAGCCTTGAACTGAGCCGCGACAACGCCGGGCCCGAACGCCACGCCTTCGGCCTGGAGCCGGCAACCGGCCCCGGCCCGCTCGACAGCGAGCGCCGCTACAGCCTCTGGCGACTCGACGACGCCGGCATCCGCGCCCTGGCCAGCGTGCAGCGCAGCCTGCGGGCCGCGCAGGCCAGCGACACCGACGCCTATTCCGGCGCCACGTTTTCGGTGAACTTCCAGCCGGACTTCCAGGGCCAGCCGCCCGACGCCCTGCAGGTCAGCGTGCAGCTGCTGCTGAGACCCGAAGACGGCTGGCTGCTGCTGATCGACGAGGCGGAGCTGCCCATCGAACGTTAGCCACCGGCGCTGGCTGCGGTCTTCTGGCGCCAGGCGGGAAGCATCTGCCCGGCATTGGGGATGCTGCGGCGGCGCGGGGGATGGCCGAGTGCCTCAAGGCGGCTGGCCAGCGAGCCGTCCGCATGCGCCGCGAAGGTTTCCGAACATCCGCCCAGGAACCGGCCGCCCAGGAACACCTGGGGCAGGGTGCGGCTGCCCGTGTGTTGTTCAAGCGCCGCGCGCAGGCGGATGCCCAGGTCGGTGGCCAGCAGCTCCGGGTCGTCGAGGTTGATCCAGCGGTGGTCGGCGCCCAGCGCGTCGAACAGCTTGCGGACCGACCAGCCGTATTCGCACCACGACAGGCCATAGACCACCAGCGGCGCAGCCGGGTCGCCGATGGCCGCAGCCAGCAATCGCCGGGCCTGGTCGTCGGCGGCCGGCGTGGGTGCCGGCGCCGGCGTGGGTGCGGCGGCCGCGGCCTGGTCGAAGCGGGCGAAGGGCGACGAACGCGAGATGTCCCATTCGGCGGCGTCCATGTCCTGGCCGATGGCGTCGAACAGCGGCGTGCTCAGGTAACGCTCGCCGGTGTCCGGCAGCAGCACCAGCACGTGCGCGTCCGGCGATTGCTCCAGCAACTGCATCGCGCCGGCGACGGTGGCGCCGCTGGTGATGCCGGCCAGGATGCCCTCGCGGCGCGCCAGCGCGTGGGCCTGGGTGATGGCGGCCTCGCCCGTCACTGCAAGCACCTGGTGCACGCCGCCTTCTTCGAGCAGCCGCGCACTGTGATGTGGCACGAAGTCGGGCGTCCAGCCCTGCATCGGGTGCGGCCGGAACGCCTCCGGGCCGCCGGACAGCACCGGCGCGTTGTCCGGCTCGCAAAGCACCAACCGGGTTTGTGGCCGGTGCTGCCGCAGCACGCGCGCCAGTCCTCGCGCCGTGCCGCCGGTGCCGGCGCCCAGCACCACGTAGTCCAGTCGCCGGCCTTCGAAGCTGGCCAGGATCTCCATGGCGGTCGTGCGCGCATGCACGTCGGCATTGGCTTCGTTTTCGAACTGCTGCGGCCAGAACCAGCCGTGCCGCCGCGCGAGTTCGCCCGCCTTTTCGACCATGCCGCTGCCCTTGAGATGGGCCGGGGTAAGCACGACGCGAGCGCCGAGGTAACGCATCAGCCGCCGCCGTTCGACGCTGAACTGCTCGGCCATCACGATCACCAGCGGATAACCCTTGGCGGCGCAAACCATCGCCAGGGCAATGCCGGTATTGCCGCTGCTGGCCTCGACCACCGTCTGCCCCGGGCGCAGTACCCCGCTGGCTTCGGCGGCTTCGATCATGGCCAGGGCCATGCGGTCCTTCACCGAACCGCCCGGGTTGGCGGCCTCGAGCTTGGCGTACAGGCACGCACCGGGCGGCGCCAGGCGATCGAGCCGCACCACCGGGGTGTGGCCGATCGTTTCGAGTACCGAAGCCAGGGGCGCGGTCATTGTTCGTCCCCGGCGTTTGCCCAGGCTTCGGCATCCACATCCAGGCGCATGTCATCGCCAGCCAGACTGGCAACCTGCAGCGGCATCAACACCGGCAACTGGCCACCGGTCCGGTCGACAAGGGCCTGGCGAAAGATGGCCAGATCGGTCGGATCGCGGTGGATGACGTTCAGGTGCAGCACGTCCCGCCAGTCGCTGCCGACGCGTGCCAGCTTTGCCTGCAATTCCCCGAGCACCGCTTCGGCCTGGTGGCTCGCGTCGCCTTCGGCGGTGGTGCCCGAAACGACCACGCGCCGGCCGGCCACAACCGTGCGGGAGAAACCGAACCAGGGTTCCCAGCGACTGCCGCCATCGAGCCGACGGGCCGGAGTCGCGCTGAAGTCTGCATCAAGCTCGATGCGCATGTCCGGCGTGAACAGCCTTGGCACCTGGATCACCGTGGTTGCCGGCGGATGGCCGCCGAAGGCCTCGCGGTGTGCCTGGGCATAGGTCTCGAGTTCGCCGATGTCGGTGACATACAGGCGGGTGCGCACGACGTCACGCATCGACAGCCCCTGTTCGGCAAGCAGCGCATCAAGCTTGGCAAGCGCCGTGCGCGCCTGCTCGCCGGCGCCGTGTCCCGCGGGGATCGCGCCTTCGGGACCCATGCCGGTCAGGCCAGTGATCGCACCGTTGCCGCCGCGTGCATAACT
>NZ_CAXBJS010000244.1:0-3097 GCF_963976025.1 uncultured Arenimonas sp. | reverse complement strand
TGCCTTCGGCATCGACTTCCAGCGCGTAGCTGGGGGCGAAGCGGATGTACGGGCCGGACACCGAATACACGCGGCCGTTCGGGCCACCGGCAGCCGCCTGCGACGGGAAGTCGTAGAGGCTGTAGGTGCAGTTGACGTCGGTGGTGCCGGTGATCTGGCGGTCGCCGGTGATCACGAGGCGGTCGGACGACGTCACGTTGTTGTCGTTGGCGGTGATCGAGAAGTGCATGGCGCTGTTGCCCAGGCCATTGATAGCGCCGAGACCGGCACTGCCGGCACCGTCGTAGGTCGCCGCCGAACCGGCATCGAACTCCAGGCCGTTGTCGCACTCAAAGCGCGCATAACGCACTTCGCCGATCGAGAAGCTGTAGCCCAGGTTGGCCGACAGGTTCAGGTTGCCGGCCGGATTGAGCAGCGTCACCGGCGAACCCGGCGAAGCGCTGATCTCTTCGGCGTACACCACCGGGGCGCCCGGCACAGCGTCGAGCTGCACGCCCTGGGCGATCGGGGCGACGTAGGGTGCGCGCTGGAACATGTTGCCGTCGGCCCAGGGCGAAATGCCAACCGGAACACTGCCGATGACCGCATTGGTCGCGGTGTCGATGATGTCGACGCGAGCCTGGCTGCGGTTGGCGACGTACAGGCGCGCACCGTCGGGCGTGATCGAAGCGCCGATCATGGACGGGTCGGTCACGATCGTCTGGACGATGGTGTCCGTGGCCGTGTCGATTCGGTAGATGTTGCCGCTGTTCCAGCTGGCGAAGTAGGCCATGGAGCTGTCGGGCAGGAAGTCGACGCCGATCGTGCTGCCGGTGCCGGGCAGCGCCGTGACAATGCCGGTGCCCAGGTCGATGGCCGAGGCGATGTTGCCATTGTCGTTGGTGACGTAGGCCTTGCTGCCGTTCGGCGTCACCGAGACGCTGACCGGAGCCGTCTGCACGACATAGGTCTGCACGATGGTCCGGGTGGCGGTGTCGATCGCGCTGACGGTATTGGTGGCGTGGTTGGGCACGAGGAGGATCGCGCCGTCCGGGGTGACGTCCGGGTACCAGGGATTGTTCAGGCCCGGGATCGTTGCCACCACCGTATTGGTGGCCGTGTCGATCACCGAAACCGAGTTGCCGCCGGAGTTGGGCACATACACTTCGCTGCCATCGGGCGAAACGACGAGACCATACGGCGCCAGGCCTACGGCAACCGTGGTGACGACGGTATTGGTCGTGCCGTCGATGACCGTAACGTTGTTGCTGCTCAGGTTGGCGATGTAGACGCGGGAGCCGTCCGCCGACACCGACACACCCGAAGGCGTCGAGCCGGCCGGAATGGTGGCAGCCACGCTCAGCGTGGCATCGTCGATGACCGAGACGTTGTTGCTGCCCTGGTTCGGAACATAGGCATACGGCTGGGCCGCAACCTGGCTGGCGCCAAGCAGCAACATGGCCATCAAGGTGATTCGCATGGTGGTCCCCTGTGGAAATTAAGGGGGACTAGCCCTCTTTGCCCTCTGCGGGGCCTTCAGGGTGCGGCGCTCCCCCCGGCGCGCCAGCGCGCAGCATGGGGCTTGGGTGGGAACCTGTCGAGGGAAAAAGTCTCGGTCCGGCGCTCAGTCGACGGCCAGGGCCTGGGCGTGTTCGCGGGTGGCGGCGAATTCGAAGTCGGGCCAGCGTTCCTGGGTCAGCTGCAAGTTCACGCGTGAAGGCGCCAGGTAGACCATCTGGCCGGCGGCGTCCACGGCCAGGTGGCTGGCGTTCTTTTCCCGGAACTCTTCCATCTTCTTGGGCGTGCCGCCCTTCACCCAGCGGGCGGTGGCGACCGACACCGGCTCGAAGCTGGCGTCCACGCTGTATTCGTCCTTCAGGCGGTAGGCCACCACGTCGAACTGCAGCATGCCCACGGCGCCCAGGATCAGGTCGTTGGACATCAGCGGCCGGAAGAACTGGGTGGCACCTTCTTCGGAAAGCTGGGCCAGACCCTTCTGCAGCTGCTTTAGCTTCAGCGGGTCGCGCAGGCGGGCGCGGCGGAACAGTTCGGGCGCGAAGTTCGGGATGCCGGTGAAACCCATCGACTCGCCGGAACTGAAGGTGTCGCCGATCGAAATGGTGCCGTGGTTGTGCAGGCCGATCACGTCGCCCGGGTAGGCGGTTTCGGCGATCTCGCGGTCGCTGGCCATGAAGGTAAGCGCGTTGGCCAGCTTATGGTCCTTGCCGCTGCGCACGTGGAAGGCCTTCATGCCACTTTCGTAGCGGCCCGAACACACGCGCAGGAAGGCCACGCGGTCGCGGTGCTGCGGGTCCATGTTGGCCTGGATCTTGAACACGAAGCCGGAGAAGGTTTCTTCCTCGGGCTTGACCACGCGCGTGGTGGTGGCGCGCGGCCGCGGCGACGGCGCGTGTTCGACGAAGAAATCGAGCAGCGGCTGCACGCCGAAGTTGTTCACCGCCGAACCGAAGAACACCGGCGTCTGCCGGCCTTCCAGGTAGGCCTGCTTGTCGAACGAATGCGAGGCGCCCTGCACCAGCTCGAGTTCGTCGCGCAGCTCGGCAAGCATCTTCTCGCCGATGCGTTCGGCCAGGCCGGGGGCGTCGATGGACGGGAAGATGGTGCTGTCCTGGCGGGTGAAGTTGCGGCCCTGTTCGTACAGGTGCACTTCGCCGCTGATCAGGTGCACCACGCCCCGCAGGCGCTGGCCCATGCCGATCGGCCAGGTGATCGGCGCGCATTCGATGCCGAGCACGCTTTCGACTTCGTCGAGCAGTTCGATCGGCTCCTTGCCCTCGCGGTCGAGCTTGTTGATGAAGCTCATGATCGGCGTGTCGCGCAGCCGGCAGACTTCCATCAGCTTGATCGTGCGGTCCTCGACGCCCTTGGCGACGTCGATCACCATCAGCGCGCTGTCCACGGCGGTGAGCACGCGGTAGGTGTCTTCGCCGAAGTCGGCGTGGCCGGGGGTGTCGAGCAGGTTGACGATGCGGCCCTCGTAGGGGAACTGCATCACCGAGCTGGTGACCGAGATGCCGCGCTCCTTCTCCAGCGCCATCCAGTCGGAGGTGGCGTGGCGGGCGGCCTTGCGACCCTTCACCGAGCCGGCCATCTGGAT
>NZ_CAXBJS010000243.1:0-3098 GCF_963976025.1 uncultured Arenimonas sp. | reverse complement strand
CGGCCGAGCCCTTGGCGCACAGCACGCCGCGGTTCACCGGGTGCGCCGGGTTGCCTTCGATGTAGCGTACCCGGCCTTCGCGCAGGTGCACGTTGATGCCGCAGCGGCAGGCGCACATGTAGCAGGTGGTCTGGCGGACCTGGTCCCCCACCGGCTTTTGCAGATCGAGGACGGGCTCGTGCATGGCGCGCATTGTGCCGGTCGCGGGCGGCGGGTGCGAGGCCCGGCGCCCGCGGTGGCGGGGCAGGGGCCGGAACTGCCATCCTAGGCGCCTAGCCGCCCACCGCCGGACCCGACCCCCATGGACCGCTACGAGCGCATCCTCGCCCTGCACCGCAGCCTCAAGACCGCCCGCTACCCGGTGCCGATCAAGCGCCTGATGGAAGAGCTGGCCTGCTCGCGCGCCACGCTCTACCGCGACATCGCCTTCCTGCGCGACGCCCTGGGCGCGCCGGTGGAAAGCGAAGGCGAGGGCAGCATCCGCTACGACGAAAAGGAAGCCGAACGCTTCGAGCTTCCCGGCCTGTGGCTCAATTCCGACGAACTGCACGCCCTGCTGGCCGCGCACCAGCTGCTCGACCGCACCGGCCAGGGCGTGCTTTCCAGCGCGCTGGCGCCCCTGAAGGGCCGCATCGAGTCCCGAGGCGATGACGCGCACGCGTTCGACCGGCCAGCGCTTGCCGCCGCGACGAGCTGGCCTTCCGCCTGGTCGCCAGCGCGGTGCTCGAACGCCGCCAGCTCGAATTCGACTACCTGGCCCGGTCCACCAACGAACGCACCCACCGCAAGGTCTCGCCGCAGCGACTCACGCATTACAAGGACAACTGGTACCTCGACGCCTGGGACCACGACCGCGACGGCCTGCGCAGCTTTTCCGTCGACCGGGTGCAGCACGCGCGCCTGCTCGACCCGGCCGCGCGCGACATCCCCGACGAAGAGCTCAACCAGCACCTGGCCTCGAGCTACGGCATCTTTTCCGGCGCGCCCAAGGGCATCGCCACCCTGCTGTTCTCGGCGAAGGCGGCGCGCTGGGTCGCCGACGAACACTGGCATTCCAAGCAGGAGGGCCGATTCCTGCCCGACGGCCGCTACGAGCTGAAGCTGCCCTACAGCAATGCCAAGGAACTGCTGATGGACGTCATGCGCTACGGCGCCGACGCCGAGGTGATGGAGCCGCCGGCGCTGCGTGCGCAGGCGCGCACGATGCTGCAGCTGGCCCTGTCGGCCTATGAGCGCTGAGACCCCGCTGCCGGCACCCGAGCCCGGCAAACGCGTCGCCCTGGTGCTGGGCGCGGGTGGCGCCCGCGGCATCGCCCACGTCGGCGTCATCGAGGCGATCGAGGCGCGCGGTTACCACATCGCCGGCATCGCCGGTTCGTCGATGGGCTCGCTGGTCGGTGGCATCTACGCGGCCGGCCGGCTGCAGGAATATTCCGACTGGGCCCGCGGCCTGCAGCGCACCGACGTGCTGCGCCTGCTCGACTTCGTTTATGGCTTCCCGGGCCTTATCCGCGGCGACCGGGTCATCGGCGCCCTGCGCGAACTGGTCGGCGACCACCTCATCGAAGACCTGCCCATGCCCTACGTGGCCGTCGCCACCGACCTGGCCAGCCAGCGCGAGGTCTGGCTGACCCGCGGCAAGCTGTTCGACGCCATCCGCGCGTCCATAGCGATACCCATGATCTTCACCCCGGCGCTGGTGGATGGCCGCGAGCTGGTGGACGGCGGCCTGCTGGCACCGGTGCCCATCGCGGCCACCCGGCAGATGCACGTTGACCGGGTGATCGCCGTCGACGTCAACGGCCCTGTGCCCTGGATGAACCCGGCGCTCGAGCCCCGGCGCGAAGAAATCGACGCCAGCCACGGCGACGACGAAGAGCCCGGGGAAAACGGCGGTAATGGCAGCCTGCGCGAACGCATGGCCTCGATCTGGGACGGCATCGCCTCGTCGGTCACCCCGGCCCGCCACGCCAGCGGCCACGAAAAAAGCCGCGGCGTCATGGACCTGATGTCGCGTTCGCTCGACACCATGCAGGCGCACATGTCACGCGTGCAGCTGGCCCAGGATCCGCCGGACCTGCTTATCCAGATGTCGCGGGAAGTGGCGACGTTTTATGAATTCTGGCGCGCCAGCGAGCTGGTGGACGAAGGCCGCGCCGTGGCCGAAAAGGCGCTGGACGCGGCCGGGCTGTAGGGCCGCTGGATTACTGGAAACCCGGCTGCCCGACCTGGTCGGCCTTGTGCGGCACCTTCAGGATGGTTTCCGGGTCGTAGCCCCAGGCTGCGAACCGCTGGCGCAGGTCCTGGTAGAGGGTTTCGTCCATCACCGGATTGCGCGAGAAGATCCAGGCCAGCTTGCGCTTGGGATGCCCGATCAGCGCCCAGGAATAATCCGGCGCCACTTCCATCACCAGGTAGTCGGCTTTCACCAATCCCCAGAAGAAGGCGATGCGCCACTGCGCGTTGTTGCTGCCTGGCACCACCTCGGCAACGCCGTTCATGGACTTCTCGGGCTCGTCGAAGGCCTTGCGGTAGACGTAGGTGTTGGTGATGCGGCCGTCGTCGCGCAGCGTATAGACGTCGGCGGCGGCGACCTTGCCGCGTTCGGCGAAGTAGGGAACGTTGGCGATCACCCACCATCGGCCCATGTAGCGCTCGAGGTTGATGTTGGCGTCGGTGGTCAGTGGCGGCATGGTTCCTCCGGTGGCGGCGCAAGCGGTGAGCAGCAGCAGCGGCAGGAGCAGGGCGAGACGGCGCATAAGCGGCTCCGTTCAGTGTTGTGACAGCCTATCGGGGCCGGGGCGAAGGGCGCGTCAATCCCGTCTCGGTCCGTGAGACATCCGTTTGGGAAGCTGGCTCCACGCCAAACGCAGGAGCGTCCCATGCCCCGCCTCAGCACCTTCGCAAGCCGCCCCGAACCCGAGTTTCCCGTGCTTTCGCGCCTGCTCTGGCAGGCCCTGGCCCTGGGTGCCCTGGTTTCCCTGGCACTGCTGGCGCTGCCGCCCGGTGGCGCGTCCGCCTTCGGTTTCCTGCCCTTCTGGCTTATCGCGGCTCCGGCCGCGGCCCTGCTCACGCTGCATCGCCGGTTCCTGGCGACG
>NZ_CAXBJS010000242.1:0-3107 GCF_963976025.1 uncultured Arenimonas sp. | reverse complement strand
CTGGCCATCGCGCAGGCGCTGGGCGGGGCGGGGGCACGCGTGGCGGTGAACGGCCTGGGCAGTCACGAGCAGATCGAAGCCGCGGTGGCTTCGGTCTGCCAGGCCGGTGCGCCCGACGCGACCTTCCTGGGCGCCGATCTCGCCGACGCCCGGGCCATCGAGACGATGATGCAGGCGCTGTCGGACTGGGGCCCCGCCGACATCGTGGTCAACTGCGCCGGCGTGCAGCACACGGCGCCGATCGGCGAGATGCCGGCGGCGACCTGGGACAAGCTGATCGCCATCAATCTCAGCGCCGCCTTCCACACCATGCGCCTGGCCCTGCCGGGCATGGTCGGGCGCGGCTTCGGCCGCGTGCTCAACATCGCGTCGGTGCACGGCCTGGTGGCCTCGGTGAACAAATCGCCGTACGTGGCCAGCAAGTTCGGCCTGGTCGGGCTCAGCAAGGTCGCCGCGCTGGAAGTCGCCGCCGCCGGCAGCCGCGACAGCGGCGGCGTCACCGTCAACTGCGTCTGCCCGGGCTGGGTGGAAACGCCGCTGATCGAGCCGCAGATCGCCGCCCGCGCCGAAGCCAACGGAGGTGACCGCGATGCCGGTATCCGTGCGCTGCTGGCGGAAAAGCAGCCCAGCGGCCGGATGTCGCTGCCGTCGGACATCGCCGCCACCGTGCTGTTCCTGTGCCGCCACGAGGCACACAACATCACCGGCACCGCCATTCCCGTCGACGGCGGCTGGACCTCGCAGTAATTACGCAAGCGGTGGCGATAGAATCGGCGCAGTGACCCGCCTGCTCATCGCCGACGACCATCCGCTCTACCGCCTGGCCCTGACCCAGGCGGTGCGCGGCGTGCTGCCGGACGCGCAGATCCACGAAGCCGAAGACCTGCCCGGCGTGCAGGCGGCCCTGGCGGCGTTCCCCGACACCGACCTGGTGTTGCTGGACCTGCACATGCCCGGCAGCCACGGCCTGGTCGGCCTGGCCTCGCTGCGCGCCGAACACCCGGGCGTGGCGGTGGCGATGATTTCCGCGCACGAAGACCCCGCGACCATCCGCCGCGCACTGGCCTACGGCGCTGCCGGCTACCTGACCAAACGCGCCGACCTGGCCGAACTGCAGGCGGGCCTGCGCGCGGTGCTCGACTGCGAACAATGGCTGCCGCCGTCGCTGCGCGAGTCCGTGGCCAATGCGCCGCCGGAACCCGGCGACCGCGAAACCGCCGCCAAACTCGCCACCCTCAGCCCGCAGCAGTTCAAGGTGCTCACGCGGGTGGCCGAGGGCCGGCTCAACAAGCAGATCGCCGACGAACTGGGCATCCAGGAACGCACGGTGAAAGCCCACATGAGCGCCATCTTCGAAAAGCTCGGCGTGCGCAACCGAACCCAGGCCGGCGTGCTGCTGGGCAGCCTGTCGCTGGCCGATCCGGCGCGCGAGGCCTGATCAGTACCAGTAGGGGATTCGCCAGACCGACGGCGCGTCGTATTCGTCCGGCTTCGGCCCGGGCTGCGGGTGCAGCGCCACCACCAGCTCGTGCCGGCCGCGCGACTGGCCAGCCAAGGGGATCATGTAGACCAGCCCGCGCAGGTCGCGCGTTGCGTCGCTGTAGAGCTCGGGAGCAAGGTCCAGCGGCTGGCCGTCGAGCGTCACCGCGAAACCTTCGGCGATGCAGGCCAGCGTGGCCTGGCTGCGCTGCTGCCGGCCGGCGAATCCGCGCGGCAGGTTCTTCGGCTCCGGACAGGCGTCGAGCATCTGCTGATGCAGCTGCGGAACGAAGGGCACGACCAGCGGCAGGTAGCGGCCCTGCGCCTGCAGGTCCGGGATGTACGGCAGGTGCGGTGACTGCGCGGGCTCGTGCTGGCTGGCGTAGTGCACGTGGCGCACGCTGTTGGCCTGGTTGGCCTCGAGCAGCGGGAACCGGCCGTACTGTCCCCAGCCGAGGTCGTCCTTGAGCATGGCCAGGGCGGTCAGGCTGGCGAGAATGGCGGCGGTGATGATCCCGCCGACGATCCAGTTGCCGCGCCGGTCACCAACGCTGGTGGTGTAGAGCGTCACCAGCGTCGCCGATTCCCGGCCGACACCGCTGCGCGAATACGCGGCCATTACCGATTCCATGGTGCGCCGCAGCCAGTGGCCGCGCTGCAGGCGGGCGCCGAACCAACGGTCCAGCCACATCACCACGAACCAGGGAAACAGCAGCACGCCGAGCGCGCCCAGCACCCAGCGTTCGGCGTGTTCGGCGGTTCCGGTCGTCGCGGCCAGGAACAGCACCGCCAGCATCAGCAGCGACACCACCACCGTGATGGTCACCATCATGCGTGCCAGGCCGATGCCCAGGCCAAAGACGATCGTCGCCTGGTTGTCGGCCTGCTCGATCTGCGCCGGCATGGGTTTCCAGCGGCCCATGATCCAGTCGCGCATGATCGGACCATCGCGCAGCTTCTCCGGCTTCAGCCCGCCCGGGAACACCGAATCCATGCCCACCAGCGCCACCCAGTAGGCGCGCAGCAGCAGGTGCAGCACGAAGGCGACCGCAAGCACCACGACGCCGCACATCAGGTACACCAGCGACAGGTCGGCGACCTGCCGCCAGAAGTCGGACAGGCGTGGCGAGATGTGGCTGGCCCAGCCCGGCAGCCAGGTCGCCAGCTGCACCAGCGTGAACACCGTGGCGCCCGACAGCAGCAGTTCCACTTCCCAGGTGGGCGTGGTGCGGCGGGGCAGGGTGAGCCGGGTGTCGGTATCGGATTCGGGCGTGGACATGGTCAGGGCAGCAAAAATGGGCGCTTAGCCTGTCAGACGCCCGCCGGACCGACAAGGTGACAGTGCTAGCATCCGGCCGCCGGGCGCGTGGCCCGCGAGGGAGTGCAATGCATGTGGTTTTCACGGCTTGGACGCGGCCTGGCCTGGCTGGCCGGCGCGGCCTGGGCCAGCCCCCTGAGCCTGGTGGCGCTGGTTGCCGGCCTGCTGGCATTGCCCTTCGGCGCGAAGCCGCGGGTTTCCGACGCGGCGCTGGTGTTTGAACGCTTCCCGTGGGGCCCGGGCGGAGCCTTGGCCCTGGGCAACGTGGTGCTGCACACGGGCCCGAGCCTGGACACGACGGTGCGCACCT
>NZ_CAXBJS010000241.1:0-3139 GCF_963976025.1 uncultured Arenimonas sp. | reverse complement strand
ACTGGCCACGCTGCTGCGGCCGCTGGCCGAAGCCAAGGGCCTGGCCTTCCACCTGCACTGCGACGTCGACGTGCCGGCCGGCCTGCGTGGCGACGCCACCCGCGTGCGCCAGATCCTGCTCAACCTGGCCAGCAACGCCATCAAGTTCTGCGAGCGCGGCGAGCTGGTCATCCACTGCGGCCGGCGCGAGCCGGTGGGCATCGTCATCCACGTGCGCGACACCGGGCCGGGGCTGGCGGCCGACCAGCAAGCGCGGCTGTTCCGGCGCTTCGAACAGGGCAAGGGCGCCACCAGCGGCAGCCGCTACGGCGGCAGTGGCCTGGGCCTGGCGATCAGCCAGGAACTGGCCGCGGCGATGGGCGGTTCGATATCGGTGCGCAGCGAGCCGGGCCGCGGCGCCAGCTTCCGCGTCGAACTGCCGCTGCCGGCGTCGTCGTCGGCGCCGCCGGCGGTGGAGGCGACGCCGGTGCTGGTGGTGCCCGGGCGGCGGGTGCTGCTGGTCGAAGACGACCCGGTGGTGGCGACGGTGGTGCAGGACCTGCTGCGCCAGCAGGGCCATGCGGTGGAACACGCCGCGCATGGCCTGGCGGCCATGGCCGCGCTGGCGGCGGGGCGTTTCGACCTGGCGTTGCTGGACCTGGACCTGCCGGGGCTCGATGGTTTCCAGCTGGCCAGGCTGCTGCGTTCGCGCGGCGAAAAACTGCCGCTGCTGGCACTGACCGCGCGCGCCGACGGCGACGCCGAACGCCAGGCGCTGGCCGCGGGCATGGACGGTTTCCTGCGCAAGCCGGTGACCGGCGCGATGCTGGCCGAGGCGCTGGCGGCGGTGCCGGCGCCGTCGCCGTCGCCGGTGCTTTAGCCGCGGCGGCTGTGCTGGTGCACGGCGTCCACCAGCACGCGCACGTGTTCGGGGTCCATGTCCGGCGACATGCCGTGGCCCAGGTTGAACACGTGGCCCTCGCGCGAACCGCCGTTGGCGGCGGCGTAATCGTCCAGGGCGCGTGCGGCTTCGGCGCGGATCACTTCCGGCGACGCGTAAAGCGTGGCCGGGTCCAGGTTGCCCTGCAGCGCCACCTTGTTGCCGATGCGCCGGCGGGCTTCGCCCAGGCTGACGGTCCAGTCCACGCCCAGGCCTTCGGTGCCGCTGGCCGCCAGTTCTTCCAGGTAGGGCGCGTTGCCCTTGCCGAACAGGATGAGCGGCGCGCGTTCCTTGCCTTTGCCGCGCGGCAGCTCGGCGGCGATGCGCTGCAGGTAACGCAGCGAAAACTCGCGGTAAAGGTGCGGCGCCATCACGCCGCCCCAGGTGTCGAACACCTGCAGGGCCTGGGCACCGGCCGCGTGCTGTGCCGCCAGGTAGGCGATGACCGCATCGGTGGTCACTTCCAGCAGCCGGTGCAGCGCCGCCGGGTTGTTGAGCGCCAGCGACTTGATGCGCGCGAAGTCCTTGCTGCCGCCGCCTTCGACCATGTAGCAGGCCAGGGTCCAGGGGCTGCCGGAAAAACCGATCAGCGGGACCGAGCCGTCCAGTTCGCGGCGGATAAGCGCCACCGCGTCCATCACGTAGCGCAGCTCGCTGCCCATGTCGGGCACGGCCAGGCGGGCGATGTCGGCTTCGCTGCGCACCGGGTCCTTGAACTTCGGGCCTTCGCCTTCGACGAAATACAGGCCCAGGCCCATGGCGTCGGGCACCGTAAGGATGTCCGAGAACAGGATCGCCGCGTCCAGCGCATAACGCCGCAGCGGCTGCAGGGTGACTTCGCAGGCCAGTTCGGGGTTGGTGGCCAGGCCCATGAAGCTGCCGGCCTGCTGGCGGGTGGCGCGGTACTCGGGCAAGTAGCGCCCGGCCTGGCGCATCAGCCACACCGGCGTGCAGTCCACGGGTTCGCATCGCAGTGCGCGCAGGAAACGGTCGTTTTTAAGGCTCACGGGCTCATCCATCAGCGGGGCGCTTGCGCGCACGTTATTACCGGGGCGCTTGCGCGCCTTGGGCAAACATCACCTGGAAGCCCTTGCGCACCTGCGTGTCGCGGGCCTTTTCAAAGGCCGCCACGGCGGCATCACGTTCCAGGAACTGTTCGCGGCGAAGCTGCGTCTTGCCGCCAATCTGGCCGGCTTCGCGCAGCAGGGTCCAGCCGCCCAGCAAGTCCTGCTGCAGGGTCAGCTGCACGAACTTGGGCGCTTCGCCGGCGTTGGGTTTTTGCTGTAGCAACAGGCGCATAAGACCGCCATTGTAGCCGTGGGAGGGCCGCCTAGGCGTCCAGCACCGACAGGATGGCCTCGTCGGCGACGCCGTCCACCACCTCGGCCTGGCCGATGCCCCGCCACAGCACCAGCCGCAGCGCGCCCGAAACCGCCTTCTTGTCCAGGCGCATGCGGGCCAGCAGGGCACCCGGGGCCAGGCCCGCCGGAATCGCCACCGGCAGGCCCAGGCGTTCAAGCAGGGCTGCCAGGCGCGCCGCGTCGGGCCAGGGCGCCCGGCCCAGCTCGGCCGACAGGCGTGCCGCCAGCACCATGCCCACGGCTACGGCTTCGCCGTGCAACAGGCCGCCGTAACCTTGTTCGGTTTCAATCGCATGGCCGAAGGTATGGCCCAGGTTGAGCAGCATGCGCTCGCCCTGTTCGGTTTCATCGCGGGCGACGATCGCCGCCTTGTGGGCGCAGCAACGGGCGATGGCTTCGGCAAGCGCCGCCGGGTCGCGCGCCAGCAGGGCCTCGGCCTGGTCTTCGAGCCAGGCGAAGAAGCCGGCATCGCCCAGCGCGCCGTATTTCACGACCTCGGCCAGGCCGGCGCGCAGTTCGCGTTCGGGCAGGGTGTCGAGCGTGGCGACGTCGGCCAGCACGGCCGAAGGCTGGTGGAAGGCGCCGACCAGGTTCTTGCCCTGCGGCAGGTCCACCGCGGTCTTGCCGCCGACGGCGCTGTCGACCATCGCCAGCAGCGTGGTCGGCAGCTGCACGAAACGCACGCCGCGCATCCAGCAGGCGGCGGCGAAGCCGGCCAGGTCGCCGACCACGCCGCCGCCCAGGGCCAGCACCGTGGTGTCGCGGCTGGCGCCCATGTCGGCAAGCACGTCGGTTATTTCGGCGAAGCGGGCCAGGGTCTTTTCCTGTTCGCCGGGCGGCAGCACGCAGGTCTGCACCT
>NZ_CAXBJS010000240.1:0-3152 GCF_963976025.1 uncultured Arenimonas sp. | reverse complement strand
GGCGCCAAGGCCGAAGCCGAACGCGCCAACCGCGGCAAGTCGCGATTCCTGGCCGCGGTCAGCCACGACCTGGCGCAGCCGCTGAACGCGGCGCACCTGTTCGTGCACGCACTGGCGCCGCGGCTTGAACACGGCCCGCACCGCGAAGCACTCGCGAACATCGACGGCGCCCTGGTTTCCGCCGAAGGCCTGCTGGCCGGCTTGTTGGATATTTCGCGGCTCGACGCCGGCGGCATGGAGCCCAAGCCGCAGGCCTTCGCCATCGACGACCTGCTGGGCCACCTGGCCGCCGAATTCGGCGTGCTGGCCGAACAGAAGGGCCTGGTGCTCGAGCGGGTGCCCACCAGCGCCTGGGTCTTCACCGACCCGCAGCTGCTGCGCCGCGTGCTGCAGAACTTCCTGGGCAACGCCGTGCGTTACACCGCGCGCGGCCGCATCCTTATTGGCTGCCGGCGCCGCGGCGACACCCTGGCCGTCGAAGTCTGGGACACCGGCCCGGGCATCGCGGAAGGCGACCAGAAGCTGATTTTCGAAGAGTTCCGCCGCCTCGACAAAGGCGGGCAGGGCCTGGGCATCGGCCTGGCGATCGCCGAACGCGTGGCGCGCCTGCTGGGGCTGCCGCTGAAACTGCGTTCATGGCCGGGGCGGGGCACGGTGTTTTCCATCGAGGTGCCACGCGCGACGCCGGTGCCGGCCGACGCGGTTGCGATTCCCGAAGCCACGCCGGAGCCGCCGCGCAGCCGCGTGCTGGTGGTCGACAACGACCCGGACGTGCTGCGCGGCATGCAGGCGCTGCTGGGCGCCTGGGGCTGCGACGTGCTGGCGGCGCGCGACGGCGACGAAGCCGCGGCACGCGTGGCCGAAGCCGGCGTGCCCGACCTGCTGCTGCTCGACTTCCACCTCGATGCTGGCCAGACCGGCCTGATGCTGCGCGAGCGCCTGGCCGGGCTGATGCCGGAGCGTCCCTGCGTGGTGATCACCGCCGACCACGGCCCCGAAGTGCGCGATGCCATCGCCGCCGCCGGCTGCCAGCTGCTGCACAAGCCGCTCAAGCCGCTGGCCTTGAAGTCGATGATGTCGCGCCTTTTGGGCCCGACGAACCTATAGGAGCGCCTTCAGGCGCTCCTACAGACTCAGGTTAAGGAATATCACCCAGGTTTTCCGGGGTCAGCGGCGCCAGCTTTCCGTCGCTGAAGCTGCGCGGTGTCGTGCGGATGTCCGCATCGCCCGGCAGCGGCTTGCCCGCCGCCAGGTGCAGCCAGGCGGCGTCCAGCGCGCGGTAGCCGTAGGGCATCATCGGCACGTAGCGGCTGCCCAGCAACGGCAGCCCGAGGAAGGCGTCGAAATGCTGCGCGTTCCCGATGCGCCAGTAGCGCAGGTCGGCGCCCTGCGCCTTGGCCCAGCGCGCGTAGGCGCCACCGCTGAACGGCTCGGGCACCAGGCCGTCGTCGGCGCCGTGCAGCACGATGATCGGAAGCTGCTTGCGCGGCGGCGCGGCGCGGGTCTGTTCGATGCCGGCACGCACGGCGCTGCCGGTATCGGTCCAAAGCGCGCGCAGGCACAGGTTGTCGTCGAGGGTGGGGTCGGCTGTCGCGGTCAGTTCTCCCACCAGGCTCACGCCCGCGCCCGGCGGGATGCCGCTGGCGTCGGACCACCAGGCGGCGCGTTCGGCCGGCGTCGGCGCGCGTGGCTGGCCATCAGGGCCCAGGGCGGCGAAGGAAAAGCCACAGGGCATGTCGGCCACGCCGGTGCGCGCGTAGGCCGAGGCGTAGGTCGCGTTCACCGCGCGCCACAGGTCGAAATTGCTGCTGATCACGCCGGCGGCGATGCCGCCGTCGGTCCAGCCGCCGTCGAGCAGGTGCTGGCGCGCCTGTTCGGCCTGGGCCTGCGGGTCGCTGGCGTCAAGCAGGCCGCGGGCCTTGAGCATTCCGCAGCGTGACATGCCGGCTACCGACTTCTCACCCTTGGCGCGTGCAAGCACGACGCCGTCAAAAGCCGCGGCATTGAGCGCGCAGGGCATCCACAGCGCGGCGTCGGTCGAATAGTCGTAGAGCGCGCGGCCACCGTCGCCCGGCAGCACGTTGGGCGATATCGCCACGACCGCGTCGATGCCGGTGTCCGGCAGTTCCGCCGCGCGCAGCACGGCGCCGCCGCCGTTGGAAACGCCGACCGCGATCATGCGCGTGTTCGCGAAGGTCCACGGGCCATCATCGGGATGCGCCAGCGACAGCACCTGCAGCGAGAAGCGCGCGGCCTGGGCCACGTGCCGGCCCCAGTCGGCCTCGGGGTTGTCACCCGAATGGGCGTGTTTGACCGCGATCGGCGCAACGCCATCACCGCCTGTGCGTGCCGGCACCCTGAACTCCACGGCTTGGCCCGCCTCTGCGAGCTGGCCGTCGAGCGCAAAACCGCGGCCATCGGCTGTGTCCACGTAGCCGGTGCCCGCGCCCTTGTCGGTGTAGGCCACCGCGCAGCCACGCGGCAGGCCCCAGGCGCCGGCCAGGGCGATGGCGCCGTAGATGCCGCGCGAACCGGAAGACGCGGTGACCACGATGCAGCGGGCGTCGGAATCGAAGTCGTCGGGCAGTTGCACCATCACCCGGTGCGGCTGCTTGCGGCCGGGAAGCGTCACCAGCGCGTGGTACTCACGGCCGGTCACCGGCGCCAGCGAACCATAGAACTCGCCGTAACCGCCGCCCGGGGCCAGGTCGGCGATGCCGCGCCAGTTGGTCCACACCGCGCGCCGGCGCAGTTCGGTCGGCGTCGGCGCGGCCGGATCCGCGAAGGCCGGCGGCGCCGGGTTTCGCAGCCCCGCTGCGCCCAGTCCCGCCGTCAGCAGGTCGTCGCCGTCGCGGTAGGTGCGCAGGTCGATGCCCGCATCGAGGTCCATCGGCGACGGGCCGCCACCGGTGCTGGTGCAGGCGGACAGGGCCAGCGCGAGGCCGGCCAGCGGAAGCGAGCGAAGCAGGCGGGGGCTTTTCATGGCCAGACCTTAACAAGGGGGTCACGGGCCGGCATCGTACCTTGGTACGACGCGCCGCCGCGGGCGCGCTGCTAGGGTGGCCAAAGGCTTAACCGGCAAGGGATTTCCATGGGCGAACGTTTTCTTCAGGGCCGCACGGCCCTGGTCACCGGCTCCACTTCGGGCATCG
>NZ_CAXBJS010000239.1:0-3239 GCF_963976025.1 uncultured Arenimonas sp. | reverse complement strand
ATCGTGAACCCGGACTCGGGCTCGATCAGCAACCATGTGATGGTGCGGCCGGGTACGAACTAACCTGCCTCTGTAGGAGCGGCTTCAGCCGCGAAGCTCTTCTTGGCCAGGAATCAGGTCAAAGGATTCGCGCCTGAAGCCGCTCCTACAGCTCGGTCAGGAGTTCCAGGACGCGCGGCCCGTACCTTTCAAGCTTGGCGACGCCGACGCCGCCGACGGTGCCCAGTTCGGCCAGCGAGGCCGGGCGGCGTTCGGCGATCGTGCGCAGGGTGGCGTCGTGGAAGATCACGTAGGCCGGTACCGCTTGTTCGCGGGCGAGGGCGGCGCGCAGTTCGCGCAGGGCTTCGAACACCGGCTGGTCGGCCGGCGCCAGCTGCACCGGCGCCGGCGCGGCGCGGGCCGAGCGCTCGCGTTCGCGCTTGCGCACCACTTCCTCGCGCAGGCTCACGGCCTGTTCGCCGCGCAGCACGGCGCGGCTGTCGGGCGTCAGGCGCAGGCTGCCGTGGCCTTCGATGTCCACGTCCAGCAAACCCAGCGCCACCAGCTGCCGGAACACGCCCTTCCACTGCTGCGTGCTCAGCTCGCCGCCGATGCCATAGGTCGAAAGCTGGTCGTGGCCCAGCTGGCGCATGCGTTCGGTGTCGGCCCCGCGCAGCACGTCCACCAGGTGGGTGACGCCGAAACGCTGGCCGGTGCGGTACACGCAGGACAGCGCCTTCTGCGCCGCCACCGTGCCGTCCCAGGTTTTTGGCGGTTCCAGGCAGTTGTCGCAGTTGCCGCAGTGGCCCGGGTGCTCTTCGCCGAAGGCTGCCAGCAGCGACTGGCGGCGGCAGCGGGTGGATTCGCAATAACCCAGCAGCAGGTCGAGCTTGCGCCGTTCCAGGCGCTGGCGGTCTTCACCGGCGCCGGACTGGGCGATCATCTGGCCCAGGGTCACCACGTCGCCCATGCCGTAACACAGCCAGGCTTCGGCGGGGTCGCCGTCGCGGCCGGCGCGGCCGGTTTCCTGGTAATACCCTTCCACCGACTTGGGCAGGTCCAGGTGGGAGACAAAACGCACGTCGGGTTTGTCGATGCCCATGCCGAAGGCGATGGTGGCGACCATGACGATGCCTTCCTCGCGCAGGAAACGCCGCTGGTTGGCCGCGCGCACGCCGGCGTCGAGGCCGGCGTGGTAGGGCAGGGCGTCGATGCCGCGCGCCGACAGGAAGGCCGCGGTTTCTTCGACCTTGCGCCGCGACAGGCAATAGACGATGCCGGCCTGGCCGGGCCGTGGCTGCAGGAAATCGAGCAGCTGCTGGCGGGCGTTGTCCTTCAGGACCACCCGGTAGCGGATGTTGGGCCGGTCGAAGGAGGTGATGAAACACGGCGCGTCCTGCAGGTCCAGGCGTTCGGCGATCTCGCGCCGCGTCGGCGGGTCGGCCGTGGCGGTCAGCGCGATGCGCGGGATCTCGGGCCAGCGTTCGTGCAGCAGGTTCAGTTCCCGGTACTCGGGACGGAAATCGTGGCCCCACTGCGAGACGCAGTGGGCTTCGTCGATGGCGAACAGGGCCAGCCGGCTGCGGCCCAGCAGGGACAGGAAACGTTCGGTCAGCAGCCGCTCGGGGGCCACGTACAGCAGGTCGAGCTCGCCGGCGACCAGCTGGGCCTCGACCCGGGCGGCCTGGTCGCCCGGCAGCGAAGAATTGAGGCAGGCGGCGCGCACGCCCAGCTGTTCGAGCGCCTCCACCTGGTCCTGCATCAGCGCGATAAGCGGCGAAATGATGATGCCGGTGCCTTCGCGAAGCAGCGCAGGCACTTGGTAACAAAGGGATTTTCCGGCGCCGGTGGGCATCAGCACCAGGCAGTCGCCGCCGCCGACAAGGTGTTCGACCACGGCGGCCTGCTGGCCGCGGAACTCGGCGTGGCCGAAAACGCGGCGCAGCAGATCAAGGGCGGGGGAGGTCATGCGGGCATTTTAGCCGGTGCCGGCGGGGTCCGGACCCACGCCTTCTTCACGTTGGTTAAACTCGGGGCGCTATCGCTGCGTTCGACCAAGACCAAAACCATAAAGGAACGACATGAATACGATCCGGATCTCCCTTCTCGCCGCGGCCGTGCTGGCACTCTCCGCCTGCGGCGGCAAGCAGCCCGGCGACACCATCATCGACATGCAGGCCGAAGTCTGCGCCACGGGCGACCCGTCGGTGATGCAGAAGTACGTGTCCAAGAAGTCCCAGCCCGCCGTGGGCATGATCAGCGCGATCATGGCCGAACCGGCCAAGGCCGAGCAGATGAAGGCCCAGATCAAGGAAGAGTGCGAGAAAGGCGGCGAGATCGAGATCCTCGAGACCAAGATCGAAGGCGACAAGGCCACCGTTCGCTACCGCAATCCCGAGGGCAAGGAAGAAACCGACACCCTGGTGAAGGAAGACGGCGAGTGGAAGCTGGACTTCAACCTCGACAAGTAAGGCCATGCGCCTGACCGGCACCCTGGCCACCGCCTTGCTGGCGGTGGCCCTGGCCGGGCCGGGGGCGGCGCGGCTTGCGCACGCCCCGGCGCTGCCCGCCTTGCTGGACGTCGCGCCCCTGGCCGACTGGCAGGGCGGGCTGCAGCCCGGCGACCTGGTGTTCCGGCGCGGCAACGGGCGCTGGAGCGGCTATTTTGCCGGCGCTTCAGGCGACGAGGGTTTCTTCAGCCACGTCGGCCTGCTGGTGCGCGAAGGCGATTCCTGGCAGGTCGTGCATACCGAAGCCGACGACCGCACCGGCATCGGCGGCGTGCGCACCGACAGTCTTGGCCATTTCCTGGCCGACGCCCACGGCGTGGCGGTGGTCCGGCCCCGGCTGGAAGCTGCCCAGGCCGCGCGGGCGGTGGCACTGGCCCACGACCCGGACTGGCAGGCCATTCCCTTCGACGCGCGTTTCCGACTCGATGACGGCGGCGAGGCCATGTATTGCACCGAATGGATCCAGGCCCTGGTGCTGGCCGCGACCGGCGAGGACATCGCCCGGCCGCGCAGCCATTTTGGCCGCATTGAAATCATCAGCATCGACGACCTGCGGCTCAGCGCCCGGGTCGAGCCGGTGTTCGACCACCGGCTGGCGACCGCGGGCCGCTGACGGCGCTTATTCGAGCAGCGAGCGCAGCATCCAGGCGTTTTTCTCGTGGACCTGCAGGCGCTGGGTGGCCAGGTCCACGCTCGGGTCGTCGCCGGCCGCTTCGGCGGTCTTGATGACCTTGCGCGCGGCGCGGCACA
>NZ_CAXBJS010000238.1:0-3290 GCF_963976025.1 uncultured Arenimonas sp. | reverse complement strand
GCCGTCGACGGTGTTGTCGATGATGTCGACGTTGCCCTGGGTGGAGATCGCGCCGTACAGGCTGCGCACCAGCGTATTGCCGCGAATGATGCCGCCTTCCGCATGCACGCCGATGCGACCACCGTCGAGGTGGTTGTTTTCGATCACCACGCCCAGGGGTGGCGCGAACACGAGGCCGTAGGTGCGGACGGTGATGCCGCCCGGCAGCCCGCGAACGACGCAGTTCCGTACCGCGAGGTTGTTGCTGTTGCGGCCGCGGATCGCCCCGATGCCCTGGGCGCTGCCGTTGCCTTCGGCCGTGGAGCCGATGATGGCGTGGTGGCGGCAGTCCAGCGTGACGTGGTTGGCTTCGACGGTGATCGCCGAGCCGTAGGGCAGCGAGGGCACCGCCAGGTTGGCGTCCAGGCAGTAGTGGCCCGGCTGGCTGATCACCACCGGCGCGGAGTCGATGACGGTGCATGCCTGCGCGCCCGCCACCGAGGCGCAGAGCAGCAGGGATCCGGACACGGCGGCTTTGACGAGGCGGTTCATCGCAGGACTCCCGGCTTGGCCGCGGCCGGGCCGGCGGCTTTGCTTTCCGTGAAGGTATTGCCGCCGGCGTCGCGGCAGCCGGCGTTGCCGGTTTCGAACGCGGCCGCCTGGTTGCCGTCGAGCACGCCCAGCGCGCCCAGGCACTCGAAGGCCATGTCGTTGGAGGCCGCGGAAGGGAAATGCGCGGCGACGAAGTTGCGCTGCAGCGTCGCGTAGCCCGGCCCGGACACGCGGATGCCGACGCGCGACACGCGCGAGAACAGGCCGCGCACCTGGTTGTCGGCGATAACGCCGCCCTGGCTGCCTTCGACGGCGATGCCGATGACCGGCGCGAACACGTCTTCCGGCTCCCACAGCACGTCCACCTGGTTCGACAGCACGTCCACGGTGCCGCTGGCCCGGATGGCGACGACGGGTTCGGTGGACGTGCTGGTGTAGCCGGTGTCGAGCACCTGGTTGTCGCGTACCAGGGCCGAGCGCGCGGCCACCACGATGCCGCCGGCATGGTTGCCGACCAGGCGGTTGGAGCGCAGCACGATGCCGACCGGGGCGTCGGCGCCCGTGGCGTCGGTGCCCGCGACGATGCCCTTGCGGAAGCCCTGCACGGTGCAGCGCCAGACCTGCACGTTGTCATGCTGGCCCGCCGAAATGCCGGTGGCGGAGGTCGTCGCGGCTGCGGCGCTGCCCTCGATCTTCAGGCCGCCGCAGTCCAGGTGGATGTCGTCGCTGGCGAGGGTGATGGCCGCGCCTTGCGTGGCGGGCGTCGAGAGGTCGGAGGCCAGGCAATAGCGCCCCGGGGAATCGATCGTCGCCGGCAGGCTGGCGATTTCCGTGCAGGCGAGGGCGGGGGTGCTGGTAAACACTGCGAATGCAGCGGCTGCAGCGCCCAGGAGGTGTCTGCGCATTGGGAATCTTCCGGAAGTCGCCGGGGGCGGGCGGTCCGAGTGTAGAGGCCGCTTGCGGAACTGACCACCCGCGATGCAGCGAGAAAATTTCTCCGCGCGACCCTGGTCACGGAGTGAGCAAGGTGGCTGACGCCCGCGCCCCGCCTGCCTCGTGGCGTTTCATCCACAGGGGTTCTCCCAGGGTTGTCCACAGGGTCTGTGGATTCAGCGCGGGACCCGCGGGTCGACCACGCGATGCCAGAGCGGCGGCACCAGTGCCAGCACGAACATCGCCGCGTAGCCACCGGGCAGCTGCGGGCTGTCGGGATGGTGGCGCAGGATGGCGTAGCGGCGCTTGGGGAAGGCGTGGTGGTCGGAGTGGCGCTGCAGCTGGAACAGCAGCAGGTTCGACAGCGCGTAGTCGGAGTTCCAGCTGTGCAGGTGGGTGGTGCGTTCGTAGCGGCCGTCGGCGCCACGCTGGCGTTCAAGGCCGTAGTGTTCGATGTAGTTGATGATTTCCAGCGAGCCCGCCGCGAACAGACCCTGCAGCAGGAAAAACGCCAGGCCCACGGGCCCCAGCCAGGCCAGGCACAGTGCCGCGAAAACAAGCCAGACCAGCGTCCAGCCAATCATTTCATTGCGCCAGTGCAGCGCCGGCAGGCCCAGCCCACGCAGCCGCCGCGCCTCGAGCCGCCAGGCGTTGAGCGTATTGCGCCACAGCGCGCGCGGCAGGAAATGCCACAGCGACTGCCCGAAGCGCGCGCTGGACGCATCCTCGGGCGTGGATACGTGCACGTGGTGGCCGCGCAGGTGTTCGATCTTGAAGCCGTGGTAGCCGACGCTGGCCAGCAGCAGGCCACCGACGAAGGGTTCGAGCCGGCCGTCCTTGTGGATCAGTTCGTGCGCGGTGTTGATGGCCAGGATGCCGCCGACCAGGCCCTGCGAAAGCAGCCAGCCGGCCGTGCCGCCGGCACCGAAGCCGGCGTGCACGAACCAGTGCGCCGACCAGGCCAGCACGGCCAGGTGCACCGGCAGGCAGGCGAGGGTGAGGCCACGGAACCAGAGGCTTTGGGAGAGTTCGCGTTCGCGCCCCGCCGGCACGTTCACCGGGTCGTGGCCCAGGGCGTAATCGGCCAGCGGCAGCAGCACGAACAGGAAGAACAGCGGGAACCAGGCCATCAGGTCCGGACGCGCCGTCAGCACGCCCAGCCACGCGGCCAGTGGCATCAGCGCGGGCACCACGAAGACCAGCAGGAAGGCGAGGCGCTTGGCGTTCGGCACGGCGGTCGGACCCACGTTAACCGGGCCCCAGCATACCCCGGGCGGCGCGGCGTTCAAGGGGCAGGGCCGTGGCGAAGTCGTTAAGCTAGGCGGCCACCCGCACTCCCAGGAGCCCCCATGGACTGGACGTCCCCGCTGCACATCACCTTCGCCATCTACATCCTTGGCATGGTCGGCATCGGCTTCGTGGCCTGGTATTCCACCAAGAATTTCGACGACTACATCCTCGGCGGCCGTTCGCTGGGCAGTTTCGTCACCGCGCTTTCCGCCGGCGCCTCGGACATGAGCGGCTGGCTGCTGCTGGGCCTGCCCGGCGCCTTCTATGTCGGCGGTTTTTCCGAAGCCTGGATCGCCGTCGGCCTGGTGATCGGCGCCTGGGCCAACTGGCGCTACGTGGCGGCGCCGCTGCGCCTGTACACCGAACGCAGCCAGAACGCCCTGACCCTGCCGGACTATTTCACGCACCGCTTCGAGGACCGCAACAAGCTGCTGCGCTCGGTGTCGGCGGCGATCATCCTGGTGTTCTTCGCGGTTTACTGCGCGGCGGGCATCGTCGCCGGCGCGCGCCTGTTCGAATCGGTGTTCGAAGTGCCT
>NZ_CAXBJS010000237.1:0-3310 GCF_963976025.1 uncultured Arenimonas sp. | reverse complement strand
CACGCGCGCCACCGGCAGGAAACGCACGGCCACTTCGCGCAGTGCCTCGCGCGACAGCGCACCGCCGCGGTCGGGCGTGGCCACATCCAGGCGCGAAGCCAGCATCCACGGCACCAGCGCGCCGGCACCCAGGCTCAGCACCGTGGCGCGGCCGATGCGGCTCCAGTCGCCCAGGCCGAACATCTGCTCCGGCGCCAGCCAGGCCCAGCCCAGCGGCCCCTGCTGCAGCCAGGCCGGCGCCTGGCCGCTGGCTTCGGCCAGCGCCGGCACCAGCAGCACCCAGCACCACAGCGCCACCGCCACGCCCAGGCCGGCCAGCACGGCACGCGCCGGCGTCTGCGGTCGCCAGACCGCGAAGGCCACGGCCGGCGCCAGCGTCGCCAGCGCCGAGAACGACAGCGCGCCGATATCGGCCAGCGCGTCCGAACCAGCGATAAGGCGGCTGTAGCCCCAGGCCAGCAGCACCACCGCCAGGATGCCGACGCGGCGCTGGGTAAGCACCGCGCCGCGCAGGTCGGCGCCTTCGCCGCCACCGCCCGACCACCGGCCGCGCACCAGCAGCGGCGCCAGCCAGTGGTTGCCGATCATCACGCTCAGCGCCAGCGTGGCCAGGATCACCATGCCGGTGGCGGCGCTCAGGCCTCCCAGGAAGGCCAGCAGCGCCAGTGCCTCGTGCCCTTCGGCCAGCGGCAGCGCCAGCACGTAGAGGTCGGAAGGCACGCCGATCGGCGCCAGCAGCGCATCACCGGCGCGTGCCAGCGGCAGGATCGGCAGCGCGATCAGCAGCATGTACAGCGGGAACAGCCAGCGCGCCGTGCGCAGCTCGTTCTCCTGCCGGCATTCGACGATGCCGACGTGGAACTGGTGCGGCAGCGTGAACATGGCCAGCGCGCCCAGCAGCACCAGCGCCGGGAAGCCGCTGGCGCCGTCGGCCGGCGGCGGCGGCACATCCACGTCGGGCAGGTCCAGGCCGAACACCACGAACGCACCCAGCGCCAGCATCGCGCCCAGCTTCAGCAGTGACTCCACCGCCATGGCCAGCACCAGGCCGCGGTTGTGTTCGGCGGCGGACACGCGCCGCGTGCCGAACAGCATCGCGAACAGGCCCATCGCCAGCGCCACGTACAGCGCGCTGTCCTGCCAGGGCGGCGGTGCCAGTTCGGAAGCGCGCGTAAGCAGGCCGTAGCTCATCGCCACGGCTTTGAGCTGCAGCGCGATGTAGGGAACGATGCCCAGTACCGCCACGAAGGTGACCGCCGCCGCCAGCCAGGAACTGCGGCCCAGGCGCGTGGCGATCAGGTCGGCCAACGAAGTGGAGTTATGTTCGCGCGCCAGCCGAAGCAGTTTCAGCAGGAAGCCAAAACCCAGCAGGTAAAGCAGGATCGTGCCCAGGAAGGTCGGCGGAATCGCCCAGCCCGAGCGCTGGGCCTGGGTCACCGTGCCGTAGAAGGTCCAGGACGTGCAGTACACCGCCAGCGAAAGGCTGTAGACCGCGGGCCATTGTTTCTTGAGCAGGCCGGGACGGCGTTCGGCCAGCAGCGCCGTGCCGAACAGCAGACCCAGCCAAAGCAGGCCGGCACCAATGACCAGCGGATCGGTCAGCACGACCGCGTCCGCTTCACGGCATCGGTGCGCCCAGCGCGGTCAATGCCGCGGCCAGCCAGCGCAGCTGCGCGCCGTCGCGGGTGTCGTAGGCCTCGCCCGTGTAACCCCACCAGTCCCAGCATGCCTTCGGATTCAGCGGCAGATAGCTTGATCGCACCTGAGGATACAGCACGGCCACGCGGTGCACGTCGGCCCAGCGATTGAAGCCGGCGTCGCGCACGAAGGTTTCGCCGACCTTGTCGGCGTTCTGCTGGCAGCCGTGGAAAGCCACCAGCACGCCGCAGGCGGCGCCGGCCGCGCAGTCCGGGGGCAGGTAGAGGTAACCCGTCTCCGCCATGCTCGGGTCCAGGCCAGGCAGTGCGAACGGGGCCTGGTCGAAACGACGCAGTTCACCCGCGGCTTCGGCGGGGGCACCGCCGGCGGCCTCGCCGAACAGGCGGGCCATCATGGTGCCGGCGGCATCGAAGCCGCAGCGGCCAAGCCAGGGTTCACCGCCCAGGGTGCAGTCGACGCCCCTGTCGAGGGTCGGCAGCAGGTGCGGGAAGGCGCGGTCGGTGTCGATCTCCACGCGCAGGCCGCCCGCTTCGTCGGACAGGGCCTGGTAAACACCGGCCACCGAAGCAGCCAGCGCCGGCGCCACGGTGGCGTCGTCGCGGCCGTGCAGCACGTAAACCATGTCGCCGGCCAGGCCGGAGAGCGGCGCCAGCTGGCCGGTCGCGGCGCGTTCGCGCACGCGTTCGGCCAGGCGCAGCGGATCCGGAAGGTAAGGTTTGGCTTCGATGCACGGCCCCAGCGCCGTTTCGAGCGAACCGCCGGCACAGCCGTAAGGCGGCCCCGCCAGCAGCGCGGCGCCGCGCAGCCGGTCGGACCAGGCGAAGTGCACCTGGCCGGCCATGATCGCGCCCGAAGAAATGCCGGCCACCGCCACCCGGTCGGGATCGACCGTGATCGCGGGCAGCGGCGGCGGCGCTTCGGCGCCGCAGCCGGCCAGGCTGGCCAGAAGCGCCATCGGAATAAAAACACGGGCCGCTTGCGCGACCCGTTGGGAAAGTTCCCGGGGAAACAGTGCCATCAGAACGCGTAGCGCGCCGACAGGCTGAACTGGCGCGGCGGACCGTAGAAGCCGGTCAGCACACCCAGCGCAGCGTTGATGTTGTAACCGGTGGTGCGGTATTCCTTGTCCGTGAGGTTGCTGCCCTGCAGCGAGAACGACCAGGGGCCGCCGGTGTCCCAGATCACGCCGGCGTTGAGCAGGCCGTAGCCGTCCTGGGTGATCGGCACGGCGCCGGTCCGCACGATTTCGGTGGTCGCCACCACGTCGTCCTGGTAGCTGTAGCCCACGCGGGCGGACAGGTTGCCGCCCCGCGCCAGTTCGGTGCGGTACTCGACGTTGATCGCGCCGGAAAACTCCGGTGCATTGGTGAATTCCTGCTCGTCGGCGATGTTCAGGCCGGTGTAGATGAACTCGTCGTACTTGGCGTCCAGGAAGGCCAGGTTGCCGCTTATCAGCCAGTTGCGTGTCGGCAGCCACTGGTACTCGACCTCGACGCCGTTCACGGTGCCGGAACCGGCGTTGGTGAAGTCGCCGAAGAAGGCGTCATTGGTGCCGTCGTTGTTGCTGTCGTAGCTGGTGAACACCGACAGCTGGATGTCCTCGTACTTGTTGTGGAAGGCCGAGAGGTTCAGGAACAGGCGCTGGTCGAGG
>NZ_CAXBJS010000236.1:0-3443 GCF_963976025.1 uncultured Arenimonas sp. | reverse complement strand
CAGAGGATCATCGAGTGCACGCGGCCCGATTCCACCGCGCGGCGCAGCGCCGAACCCGGCGCCAGCAGCCGGCGCTGGCCGACCATGTCGTCGAGGCTGGCCGGGCGCATGCGCTCGGCCAGGGGTTTGAGGCCCTCGGGCGGTGCGAACAGCGTCGGGGTGGATGGGGCTTTTCGGCTCACCGGCCAAGTTTACCGGCTCGGGAGCCGGCGCTGGCCCCGAACCTCAGTCCGCCAGCGGCATCACTTCGGCGGCTTGCGCCATCTCGCCCACCACCTCGGTGCCCGGCGGCGGGGTGAAGTCGAAGGTGCCGGCCGCGAAGGCCGGATTGCGCTGCCAGCCGCTGAAACGCACCTCGGTGCGCTGGCCCAGGCCGTCGCTCATTTCCATCACCACCAGGCCACTGTCGTCGAAGCCCAGGCGGGCGCTTTCGAACGGGGAATCCTCGGGCTTGCGCGGGGTCAGCCCCAGCCAGTCCAGGCCGTCGGCGCGGTGGCCGCTGACTTCGAACTGGCGTTCGAGCTCGCTCGGGTCGACCAGCACCGACAGCGGGCTGCCCTGCTCTTCATGGCTCTGGATGCGCACCGTCACCTGCTCCAGGTCCGGGTCGTGGATCCAGACGTGGGTGCCGTCGGCGACGATCACCTGCGGGAAGGGCTGCACCACTTCCCAGCGGAACTGGCGCGGCGCGCGCAGCTTGAGCGTGCCGCTGGACGATTCCAGCAGCTCGCCGTCGGGCGCGTGCACGCGCTGCTCGAAGTCCGCCGCCATGCCGGTCATGCCGGCACCGAAGGCGTCGAGCTGCTCGCGCGCACCGGCGTGGGCCAGGGGTGCGGCAAGGGCAAGCATCAGGATCACGATAAGGCGCATGGGCATAACCTCGGTTGCATTGCGGGCCAGTGTGTCGCGGCTTGCCTGAACGGCGCGTGGGGCGCTTGAACGCCGGCTTAAACCCGCCGGCAGGACGCCCGCTCAGCGCGGCGGCGGCGGGGCGATCACCTGGCGGTCGCCGTTGTGTTCTGGCGGGGTGACGATGCCCGCGGCCTCCATGGCTTCAATAAGCCGGGCGGCGCGGTTGTAGCCGATCTTCAGGCGCCGCTGCACGCCCGAAATGGACGCGCGGCGGGTTTCGGTGACGACCTTCACCGCCTCGTCGTAAAGCGGGTCGGATTCGTCGCCGCCGCCGCCGGATTCGGGCAGGCCGGTCGGGCCGATCACGACGCCGTCGCCCATCGACTGCACTTCCTCCAGCACGCCCTCGATGTAGTCCGGGCCGGAGCTGTTCTGGCGCAGGTGCGCCACCACGCGGTGCACTTCTTCGTCGCTGACGAAGGCGCCGTGCACACGTTCGGGCATGGCGGTGCCCGGCGGCAGGTAGAGCATGTCGCCGTTGCCCAGCAGGGTTTCGGCGCCGGACTGGTCAAGGATGGTGCGCGAGTCGATCTTGGAGCTCACCTGGAAGGCGATGCGGGTCGGGATGTTGGCCTTGATCAGGCCGGTGATCACGTCCACCGAGGGCCGCTGCGTGGCCAGGATGAGGTGGATGCCGGCGGCGCGGGCCTTCTGCGCCAGGCGGGCGATGAGCTCTTCGACCTTCTTGCCGACGATCATCATCATGTCGGCGAATTCGTCGATGAACACGACGATGTAAGGCAGCGCCTCGAGCGGACGCGGCACTTCGTCCAGGTCCGGGTTGGGCCGGAACAGCGGGTCCATCAGCGGCTGGCCGGCGTCCTGGGCGTCCTTGACCTTGCGGTTGAAGCCGGCCAGGTTGCGCACGCCGACCGCGCTCATCAGCTTGTAGCGGCGCTCCATCTCGGCCACGCACCAGCGCAGGCCATTGGCGGCCTCCTTCATGTCGGTGACCACCGGCGCCAGCAGGTGCGGGATGTTCTGGTAGACCGACAGTTCCAGCATCTTCGGGTCGATCATCAGCATGCGCACGTCCTTGGCGCTGGCCTTGTACAGCAGGCTCAGCACCATGGCGTTCACGCCCACCGACTTGCCCGAACCGGTGGTGCCGGCGATCAGCAGGTGCGGCATGCGGGCCAGGTCGACCACCACCGGGCGGCCGGCGATGTCCTTGCCCAGCGCCATCGCCAGCGGCGAGGCCAGCTTGTCGTATTCCTTCGAGCGCAGGATTTCGCTCAGGTAGATCATCTCGCGGTGGGTGTTGGGGATTTCCAGGCCCACCACCGACTTACCCGGGATGACGTCCACCACGCGCACCGATTTGACGCTCAGGCCGCGGGCGATGTCCTTGTCGAGCGAACTGATCTGGCTGCCCTTCACGCCCGGCGCCGGCTCCATCTCGAAGCGGGTGATCACCGGGCCCGGATAGGCGCCGACCACCTGCACCTCGACGCGGAAGTCCTTGAGCTTGAACTCGATCTGCCGCGACAGGGTTTCCAGGGTTTCTTCGGAATAACCCTTGGGCTGTTCCTTGGGGTCGTCGAGCAGCGACAGCGGCGGCAGGCCTTCGCCGCCGCCGACGTTGAACAGCGGGATCTGCTGCTCGCGCTGGGCGCGTTCGGATTTTTCGATGACCGGCTTGGCCGGCGGTTCGATGCGCACCGGCTCGCGCTTGGCGCGTTTGGCCGAATCGACCTTGCGCACTTCCTCGCGCTCTTCGCGCAGCACGCGGGCGCGCTGCCATTCGGCGGCCTGGCGGGTGCGCTTGCCCAGGCGTTCGTACAGGGCCAGGACCTTGCCGCCGATCCAGTCCATCAGGGCGAACCAGCTGAGCCCCGTGGCCAGGGTGACCGACATCAGCACCACGGAAACCAGGAACAGGTTGCCGCCCATGCCGCCGAACACCTTGCGCATCGAGGTGCCGACCAGCTGGCCCAGGATGCCGCCGGAGCCTTCGGGCAGGTCGGGCGCGGCGCCGCCGAGGATGTGCGCGAGGCCGCAGGCCGACACCAGGAAACCGACGATGCCGACCAGGCGCAGCGCGGGGCCGAAATCGACCCGACCGTCGCCGTCGGAGTCGAGCCCGAACAGCGCGATCCAGGCGATGCCGCCCAGCACCAGCGGCACCGTGTAGGCGATGTAGCCGAAGAACCAGAAGGCCAGGTCGGCCAGGTGGGCGCCGACGACGCCGCCGACGTTGTGCAGCGGGCCGGCCACCGAGCCGGTGCGTGAAAAAGCCGGGTCGTCGGTGTGGTAGCTGAGCAGGCTCGCCAGCAGGTACAGCAGCAGCGGCGAAAGCGCGACCAGCGCGAGTTCGCGCCAGAGTTTCTGGCGGCGGTCCATGCCGGCGTTGGTGCTTCGATCGGGAGTGCGCGCCACCGAGAGAAAATGCCTCAGAAGTTCGTTATAGCTGGCTGTTTATACAGCAGTTTGCGTTTTCGCGCCCACTGCCCCCCGGGCAGGCCACCGGAACACTGAGGCCCGGGCGTTCGCCTTGATTTGCCCGGCCGTGGCCTACAAGCTACATGGCC
>NZ_CAXBJS010000235.1:0-3463 GCF_963976025.1 uncultured Arenimonas sp. | reverse complement strand
GCGTGACGAAACCGCCTACCGGGCGCTGTACGTGGACGGCCTGGCCCGCCTGATGGCGGCGTGCGAGGCGCCGCGCATCGTGTTCGTATCGTCCACCGCCGTTTACGGCGAACACCGCGGCGAATGGGTGGACGAACAGACGCCGGCCAGCCCCGTGGCCTTCAATGGCCGGGTGCTGCGCCAGGCCGAACGCCTGCTCGACGGCCGCGCCGGCGCCATCACGCTGCGCTTGTCCGGGCTCTACGGCCCCGGCCGCACCTCCCTGATACGGCGCGCGCTGACCGGCGATCCCGGCAGCCGGCGCTGGGGCAACCGCATCCACGTTCAGGACGCCGCCGGCGCCCTGGCGCACCTGCTGGCCCTGGAAAACCCCGCACCGCTGTACCTGGGCAGCGACGATCTGCCGGCGCTCGATACCGACGTGCTTGCCTGGCTGCGGGAAACGGCCGGGCAATTGCCGGTTGAGGCGCCCGCCGAAGGGCCCACCCAGGGCCGCCGCGTGCGCAATGCGGCGCTGCGCGCCACGGGTTGGCAGCCGGCGTACCCGGACTATCGGTCGGGTTACCGGCCGTTACTCGGGCCGGGGGTATAGTCGGCCGGGCCTGATGAGGGCGTTTCACTCATATGAGAGGAGAAGCACCATGGGTACCGTAACCAAAGTGATCGAAGTCTCGTCGTCTTCCGCCAAGAGCGTCGAGGATGCCGTGCAAACCGGTCTCAAGAAGGTCGCCAGCACCGTCAAGGGCATCAAGGGCGCCTGGGTGAACGAGATCAAGGTCATCACCAGCGACGATGGCAGCATCACCGAGTGGCGCGTGAACATGCGCGTGAGTTTTGTCGTCAGCTGACCGGGCGACGTGCGGCGTCGAGCGTGAACAGCTCGTCCGCGATGGCCGGCAGCGTGCGTAGCGCCTGCCGGCTGACCCGCTCGAAAAACAGTACGAACCGTTCGACCTGGGCCCGCGTCATCGCGCGGCGTCCCGGGTTGGCGGCCTGCAGCGTGCATTCCTGCTGCCAGCGCCATTCCGGCACCACCTCGAATCCCGGGCCGCGCAGCCAGGCCAGGTGGTCGATGCGCTCCCAGGCAGGGCCGTAATCGGCCAGCGCCTGGTTGCAGTAGCGGCGCCAGCTGCCGTCGGGATCTTCGTCGCGCTCGAGCGCATTGACCGGTTCCGCCAGCGCCGCTTCGTCTTCGGCCGGCACCTTGTGGAACCAGCCTTCGAACACCACCAGCCTGGCGCCCGCCGGCGCCCGCGGCCAGCGCGAGGGCGGCAGGCGGCGGTCGGCGATCTTGTCGAAACGTGGCAGCGGCACCCGCTGGCCGGCGCGCAGGCCGTCCAGGGTTTCCACCAGCAGGGCCAGGTCGTGGCTGCCCGGCGGGCCGCGCGTGGCCAGCAGCGGGTGCACCTGGCGGGCCAGGCGCTGGCGTTCGCGCCGGCCCAGGTAGAAGTCGTCGATCGACAGCACGACCACCGGCAGGCCGCGCCGGCGCGCCATCGCGGCCATGTCGGCGGCCAGGGTGGACTTGCCCGTGCCCTGAAGCCCGGTCAGGCCATAAACGGGCACGCGCCCGGGCAGGGCGAGGCCGTCGGCCAGGCGCGCCGCGATGAAGTCGGCGTGATGGTGGCCGTCGGTGGGCTGGGAAGGGGGGCTCATCGGCGCGACAATACGCCAAGCCCGAGGAACCCAAGATGACCGACGCAAAACAGACCGCCACCGACCCGCTGCTGGCCGAGGCCATGGCCACCTTCACCACGCTGCTGGCCGAAGCCACCGAAGCCGGTGACCCCGAGCCGACCGCGATGACCCTGGCCACGGCCGACGCCGAAGGCCGGCCGTCGGCGCGCACGGTGCTGCTCAAGGCCTTCGACGCGCGCGGCTTCGTCTTCTACACCAACTTCGACAGCCGCAAGGGCCAGCAGCTGACGCAGAACCCGAACGCGGCCCTCCTGCTGTTGTGGAAAACCCTGCGCGACCAGGTGCAGGTGAAGGTCGAGGGCACGGTGGAGCCGGTGGCCCTGGCCGAGGCCGATGCCTACTTCGCCAGCCGGCCGCGGCCCAGCCAGATTGGCGCCTGGGCGTCGCTGCAGTCGCAGACCATGCCGTCGCGGGAAACCTTCGAGGCACGCGTGGCGGCGTTCGAGAAAAAGTTCGAGGGCGGCGACGTGCCGCGTCCCCCGCACTGGTCGGGTTTCCGCGTGGTGCCCGAGCGCATCGAGTTCTGGTACGGCGCGCGCTACCGCCTGCACGAACGCCACCACTACGAACGCATCGGCGAAGCCTGGACCAAGCGGCTGCTGTACCCGTGAGCACCGGTCCGCGCCGCATCGTCTGCCTCACCGAGGAGCCCACCGAAGTCCTGTACGCCCTGGGCGAGCAGGACCGCATCGTCGGCATCAGCGGTTTCACGGTACGGCCGGCGCGGGCGCGCAAGGAAAAACCGAAAGTCAGCGCCTTCACCAGCGCCAAGGTCGGCGAAATCCTGAAGCTGCACCCGGACCTGGTGATCGGTTTTTCCGACATCCAGGCCGACATCGCCGCGGAACTGATCCGCCAGGGCGTCGAGGTCTGGATAAGCAACCACCGCAGCGTCGACGGCATCATCGACTACGTGCGCCGTCTGGGCGCGATGGTCGGCGCGGCCGACGCGGCAAAGGCCTATGCGGAAAGGCTGCAGGCCGGCATCGATGCGGTGGCGGCGCAGGCGGAAACCCTGCCGCGCCGGCCGAAGGTGTATTTCGAGGAGTGGGACGAGCCGCGCATCAGTGGCATCCGCTGGGTGGCCGAGCTGGTTCGCATCGCCGGCGGCGACGACATCTTCCCGGAACTGGCGGCGCAGTCGCTGGCCAAACACCGCATCCTGGCCGACGACGAACAGATCATCGCGCGTGCGCCCGACATCGTCTTCGGCTCCTGGTGCGGCAAGAAATTCCAGCCCCGCAAGGTCGCCGAGCGCCCGGGCTGGGAGAACGTGCCGGCCGTGCGCGATGGCCAACTGCACGAGATCAAGTCCCCGATCATCCTCCAGCCCGGCCCCGCCGCCCTGACCGACGGCCTGAACGAAATGGCGCGCCACATCCACGCCTGGGCGGAAACGAACCCCTAGGCCTGCAGTGCCTTGACGCCGAGTTTGGCGAGCAGGGCGGTCATCTGCCCGGCCTGGGCGGCCTGTTCGCTGGAGGCGTTGCCCTGTTGGGCGCGTTTGGCCACGCCCTGGGCGATGGCGGCGAGGCGGAAAAAGCTGAAGGCGAGCACGAAGGGCCAGTCGGCCGGCACCGGCTGGCCGCTGAGTTCGCAGTAGCGCTGCAGCAGTGCCGATTCTTCGGGAATGCCCAGCGCCGCGCGGTCCATGCCGGCCAGGCCGGGCAGGGCAGGATTGCGCGGCAGGCGCAGCGCCATGCAGAAATAGCCCAGGTCGGCCAGCGGGTGGCCCAGGGTGCTCAGCTCCCAGTCCACCACCGCC
>NZ_CAXBJS010000234.1:0-3490 GCF_963976025.1 uncultured Arenimonas sp. | reverse complement strand
ACCATCCGCTGGGCATCCTGCAGGGGCTGGCGGCATGACCTCACCGTCCATCCACCCGTGTTTCCTCGGCCCTTACGGCGAAAACGACGCCCTGCTGGAAAAGCTCGTCGTCGAATTCCTGCGCGACCACGTCTACTGGCGCCGCAACTTCCATCCCGAGGACCCGCCGGCCATTCCCACCGGCGCCGCCGGCGAACCGGCCTACCGCGACTTCGAGGCGCGCATGCGCCGGGAACTGCATGCGCTGTCGGCCTCGCTCAAACGTTCGGTGCCCTTCCACAGCCCGCGCTACATCGGCCACATGGTGTCCGACCTGCTGCTGCCCGGGCTGGCGGCGCAGTTCCTCACCCTGCCCTACAACCCGAACAACGTCAGCATCGACGCGGCGCCGGTGACCATAGACATGGAGCTCAAGGCCGGATTGCAGCTCGCCCGCATGTTCGGCTTCGTCGACGACCCCGCGCGGCCCGACTGCGCCTTCGGCCACCTCACCTCCGGCGGCACCCTGGCCAATTTCCAGGCACTGCGCCTGGCCCTGGCCGGCAAGGCTTTCCCGGTGGCGCTGCGGGCCGCGGCGCCGCCCGGCATCGACCTGCCCGACGACGACTGGAGCGCCTTCAACCTGCCCACGGCCGCCGTGGTGGCGCTGCTGGACCAGTGGAACGCCTTCCTGGCCAGCCAGCCGCCGCGCGAACGCCGCCGCTGGCGTGCGCAGCTGGCCGCGCACCGGCTGGAATCCCTGGGCCTGGCCGATTTCCTCAACAGGCACCCCGAGCTGGGCTCGCCGCGCGTGTTCGCGCCGGTCACCGCCCACTATTCCTGGTCCAAGGGCATGAAGCTGATGGGCCTGGGCCGCGCCCGGCTCGAACTGGTGCCCGAACGCGGCATGCGCACCGATACCGATGCACTTGAAGAGATGCTGGCGCGCTGCCATCGCGAACGCCAGCCGGTGCTGATGGTGGTGGGCGTGCTGGGCAGCACCGAGTTCGGCACCATCGACCCGCTGCACGAACTGGTGGCCGCGCGCGAGCGCTGGGCCGAGGCCGGCCTGGGTTTCGCCGTGCACGTGGACGCGGCCTGGGGCGGCTACCTGTGCACCCTGTTCCGCAAGCCCGACGGCAGCCTGCGGCCGATCCAGGACATGCGCGAGGAGTTCCGCGACTTCCCGGCGCCGGAGGTGCACGCCGCCGTGGCGGCGCTGGGCCGGGTCGATTCGATCACGGTGGATCCGCACAAGCTCGGCTACATCCCCTACGGCGCCGGCGCCTTCCTGTGCCGCGACCAGCGGGCCATGCAGCTGCTGGCCGAAGACGCCGACTATGTCTTCAGCACCGAAGAGACGCCGGACTTCTTCCAGCGTTTCCGCAAGCTGGGCCGCTACATCCCGGAAGGTTCCAAACCCGGCGCGGCTGCGGCGGCCGTGTACGTCACCCACCAGGTGCTGCCGCTGGACCACGAAAACTTCGGCGCCCTGCCGCGTGAATCCATCGTCGCCACCGAAGCCTTCCGCACCGCCGCCACCCGCTTCGCGGCGCGCCTGGAAGGGCGCCTGGTCTGCAAGCTTCCCTTCGAGCCCGATTCGAACCTGATCTGCCTGGCGCTCAATCCCGCCGGCAACACCGATGTCGCCACGATGAACCGCTTCGTGCGCGCCCTGCACCGCAGCCTGAGCTACGACCCACGCCAGCCCGTGCAGGCACGCGAGTTCTTCGGCTCGATGACCACCCTGCGCCCGGACGTGATGGGCGCCGAAGAAACCACGCGTGCGCTCGAGGCCCTGGGCCTGGACCCGGCCACGCTCGACGCCGGCGGCGAAGACGACGACCGGTTGGTGATCCTGCGCCACACGCTGATGAATCCCTTCCTGCTCGATACCGGCAACGGCATCAGCTACCTGGAAATGTACTTCGACTACCTGGAGCGCCAGGCCATGGCGCTTGTCGAAAAAGCGGCGGCGGCATGAGCACCGACCGCACCTGGCTCAAGCAAGCCCTGGCCTGCCTGGCCCAGGAGGCCGCGCGTTCGGCCGACACCCACCTGCTGCGCCTGGATCTGCCGGCCTTCCCGGGCATCCGCTTCTACTTCAAGGACGAAGCCGCGCATCCCACCGGCAGTCTCAAGCACCGGCTGGCGCGCTCGCTTTACCTTTACGCGCTGTGCAACGGCCGCCTGCGCGAAGGCCAGGGTGTCATCGATGCGTCTTCGGGCAGCACCGCGATTTCCGAAGCCTGGTTCGCGCGCCTGCTGGGTCTGCGTTTCCAGGCGGTGATGCCGGACTGCACCGCACCGGCCAAGGTGCGCCTGATCCGTTCGCTCGGCGCGGAGTGCGTGCTGCTGCCACCGGGACTGGACGCCAGCGAGATCGCGCGCGAGCGGGCCGCCGCCGAAGGCCTGTGTTACCTCGACCAGTTCGGCCTGGCCGAACGCGCCACCGACTGGCGCGGCAACAACAACATCGCTGAATCGATCCTGGCGCAGATGGCGCTGGAACCCGACCCGGAACCGACCTGGGTGGTCTGCGGCGCCGGCACCGGCGGCACCTCGGCCACGCTCGGCCGTTATCTTCGCTACCGCCGGCTCGACAGCCGCGTCTGCGTGGCCGAACCCACCGGCGGCGCCTTCGCCGTGGGCTGGCGCACGCGCGAGGCCAACGCCGTTGCCAGCCAGCGCACGCTGATCGAAGGCATCGGACGCAGCCACGCCGAACCGGGCTTCCTGTACGACGTGGTCGATGCCGTCGAAGAGGTGGACGACGCCGACTCCATCGCCGCCTGCTGGTGGCTGGAAGGCGCGCTGGGCCGCCGCTACGGCGGCAGTTCGGGCACCAACCTGGTGGCTTGCCTGCGGCTGGCCGCGGGCATGCGTGAACGTGGTGAAAGCGGCGCCATCGTCAGCCTGCTCTGCGACCGCGGCGAACGTTATGCCGAAACCTTGTTCGACGCCGACTGGCTGGCGCGGCAGGACATCGATCTCGCCGCCGCCCGAACGGCATTCCTGGCCCGGCTGGCTTCGTGAGCCATCACGACCTGCGTTCTTTCCTCGGCGAACTGTCGCGCCGTGGCCAGCTGCGCGAGGTCGAAGCCCCGGTGGATCCCGAGCTCGAAAGCACGGCCCTGTGCAGTCTTGCGCTGCAGCAGGGCGGCCCGGCGCTGCTGATGCGCAACCCGGTCGGGTCTCGGCACCCGCTGCTGGGGAACCTGTTCGGCCATCGCGACCGCATCGAACTGGCGCTGGGCGGCCGGCCCCTAGCATCGCTGCGGGAGTTGGGTGAACTGCTGGCATCGATCAAGGAACCACGTTGGCCCTCGAGCCTGCGCCAGGCACTGGCGACCTGGCCGGAGCTGGCACAGCTGGCGCACGTGGCCCCCAAGCCGACCAGCGAGGCCGGCTTCAACGACATCGTGCTCGAAGGCAACGACATCGACCTGGGCAGCCTGCCGATCCAGCGCTGCTGGCCCGGCGACGTCGCCCGGCTCATCACCTTCGGCCT
>NZ_CAXBJS010000233.1:0-3515 GCF_963976025.1 uncultured Arenimonas sp. | reverse complement strand
CACCGGCACCCTGCACATGGGCCACGCCTTCCAGCACACCCTCATGGACGCCCTGGTCCGCTACCACCGCATGAAGGGCTACGACACCCTCTGGCAGGTCGGCGCCGACCACGCCGGCATCGCCACCGAGATGGTCGTCTCGCGCAATCTCGCGCTCGAAGGCAAGGGCGAAACCCGCGACTCGCTCGGCCGCGACAAGTTCATCGAGAAGGTCTGGGCCTGGAAGCAGGAATCCGGCGACACCATCACCCGCCAGATGCGCCGCATGGGCGCCTCGGGTGACTGGAGCCGCGAACGCTTCACCATGGACGAAGGCCTGAGCAAGGCCGTCGTCGAAACCTTCGTGCGCCTGCACGAAGAAGGCCTGATCTACCGCGGCCAGCGCCTGGTCAACTGGGACCCGGTGCTCAAGACCGCCATTTCCGACCTGGAAGTGGTCAGCGAAGAAGAAGACGGCAAGCTCTGGTCCATCCGCTACCCGCTGGCCGACGGCAGCGACCTGGTCGTCGCCACCACCCGCCCGGAAACCATGCTCGGCGACACCGCGCTGATGGTGCACCCGGAGGACGAGCGCTACACGCACCTGGTCGGCAAGAAGGTGAAGCTGCCGCTGAGCGACCGCGAGATCCCGGTCATCGCCGACGACTACGTCGATCGCGAGTTCGGCACCGGCGTGGTGAAGGTGACCCCGGCGCACGACTTCAACGACTACGCGGTGGGCCAGCGCCACGGCCTGCCGATGATCAACATCCTTACGCCCGACGCCGCGATCAACGACAACGCGCCGGAAAAATACCGCGGCCTGGACCGCTACGCCGCGCGCAAGGCCGTGCTGGCCGACCTGGAGGCCCAGGGCCTGCTGGTCGAGGAAAAGAAGCACAAGCTGCAGGTGCCGCGCGGCGATCGCACGGGGCAGGTGATCGAGCCCTACCTCACCGACCAGTGGTTCGTGAAGATGGACACCCTGGCCGCGCGCGGCCTGGAACTGGTTGAAAACGGCGACGTGCGATTCGTGCCGGAAAACTGGATCAACACCTACCGGCACTGGATGGGCAACATCCAGGACTGGTGCATCAGCCGCCAGCTCTGGTGGGGCCACCGCATCCCGGCCTGGTACGACGCCGCCGGCAAGGCCTACGTCGGCCGCGACGAAGCCGAGGCGCGCGCGCGCAACGGCCTGGGCACCGACGTCGCGCTGACCCGCGACAGCGACGTGCTGGAAACCTGGTTCTCGTCGGCGCTGTGGTCGCACAGCACGCTGGGCTGGCCCGACGCCGGCGACATGGAGAAGTACGGCTACGCCAAGCGCCTGCCGACCTCGGTGCTGGTGACGGGTTTCGACATCATCTTCTTCTGGGTCGCCCGGATGATCATGATGACCGACCACTTCACCGGCGAAGTGCCGTTCAAGGACGTCTACATCACCGGCCTGGTGCGCGACAAGGACGGCCAGAAGATGTCCAAGTCCAAGGGCAACGTGCTCGACCCGATCGACCTGATCGACGGCATCAGCCTCGACGACCTGGTGGCCAAGCGCACCAGCGGCCTGATGAAGCCCACCGACGCGCCCAAGATCGAAAAGGCCACGCGCAAGGAATTCCCCGACGGCATCCCGGCCTTCGGCGCCGATGCGCTGCGTTTCACCTTCGCCTCGCTGGCCACGCACGGCCGCGACATCAAGTTCGACCTCGCGCGCTGCGAGGGCTACAAGAACTTCTGCAACAAGCTCTGGAACGCCGCGCGCTTCACCCTGATGAACTGCGAAGAGTTCACTGCGGGAGGGACTTCAGTCCCGAAGCCAACCACCGACGCCGAACGCTGGATCCTGCACCGCTTCAACGAAACCCTGCGCGAAGTGGAAAAGGCCTACGCGGACTATCGTTTCGACCTGGCCTCGCAGGCCCTGTACGAATTCGCCTGGAACGAGTTCTGCGACTGGTTCCTGGAGCTGGCCAAGCCGGCGCTGCACGCCGGAAAGGGCGCGGCCGCCGACAGCACCCGCCACACGCTGCTGTTCGTGCTTGAAGGCCTGCTGCGCGCGCTGCACCCGGTGATTCCCTTCGTCACCGAAGAAATCTGGCATTCGGTGGCGCCCAAGCTGGGCATCACCGCCGACACCATCAGCACCCAGTCCTGGCCGGAAGTGAACCCGGCCTTCGACGCGCCCGACGCCGCCGCCGACATCGAATGGCTCAAGGCCGCCGTCACCCAGCTGCGCTCGATCCGCAGCCAGATGAACATCGCGCCTTCGAAGGCGGTGCCGCTGTTGCTGCAGGGCGGCGATGCCCAGGACCGCGCGCGCACCGACCGCCACCAGGCGGCGCTGATGTTCCTTGCCCGCCTGGAGTCGATCGACTGGCACGAGGGCGAAGCGCCTGCTTCCGCCGCCGCCGTGGTCGGCGACCTGAAGCTGCTGATCCCGCTCGAGGGCCTGATCGACCTGGACGCGGAACGTTCGCGCCTGGACAAGGAGCTCAAGCGCATCGCCGGCGAAATCGCCAAGTGCGAAGCCAAGCTGGGCAGCGAAACCTTCGTGCAAAACGCCCCGGCCGCCGTCGTCGACACCGAACGCAGCCGCCTGGCCGACTGGGCCCGCCAGCATTCGGGCCTGCAGGCGCAGCGCTCAAAGCTTGGCTGAGGCATTGCCGCCGAATCAGCGATCGAAATCCGGCGGCACCAGCTCCATCGCCATCACGATCGCGTCTTCCCGCCCTTTCGACGAGGGGTAGTAGTTCGGCCGCAGCCCGATTTCGTTGAAGCCGTATTCGCGATACAGCGCGATCGCCCGCGGGTTCGACGGCCGCACTTCCAGGAACACCTGCGCCGCCCGGTTCCAGCGCGCCAGGTCGATCATGCGCGCCAGCAGGCGCCGGCCGTGGCCGTGGCCCTGGTGTTCGGGGGCGATGCACAGGTTCAGCAGATGCGCCTCGCCGGCCGCGGCGCTCAGCACCCCGTAACCCAGCAGCACCTGCGGCGACTCCAGCAGCCAGCAATGGTGCCCGGCCCGCAGGCAGTCGCGGAAAATGCCCGGCGACCACGGAAACGGATAGGCACGTTTTTCGATCGCCGACACGGCTTCAACGTCGGCCTGTTTCATCGGCCGCACCTGGGTGGCGTCGGAAGGACGCGCGTTCACGTCGGATCAGCGCGAGCGGCGCGCTGCCCGCAGCCGGGCCCAGAGCGCACGTTTCGCCGAAGCGTCGGTGCGCAGTTTTTCGAAAGGCGGCAAGGCCAGCCCGTCCAGGTCGTCGCGCCGCGCCGCCCGGCGAAGCGCCTGCAGCAGACGGCCCTCGGGCAAGTCCGCAGCCGCTTCGGGCGCCGCGTCCGCAGCCGCCCCGTGGCGATAGAGCACGTAGCCCATCGCACCGAGCAGGACCTGCTGGTCGGCGCTCCAGCTCATGCCGCGGCCTGCCTGCGGCGGGCCTTTTGCCACAACCACCAGGCCGGGCCCGACAGCACGTACAGCAGCGCCAGCGCGAACAGGCCCTTGGCCTGGGCGATGAACAGCACCGCGA
>NZ_CAXBJS010000232.1:0-3527 GCF_963976025.1 uncultured Arenimonas sp. | reverse complement strand
CCTGGCCGCCAACCTCGACAGCGCGTTTTTCATCGCCCAGGCCTATGCGCCGCGCGTGCAGAAGGCGGGGCAGGGCGGCAGCCTGCTGTTTTTCAGCTCGGTGGCCGCCGGCATGGGCGTGTCCAACCACGCGGCGATCGCGGCCGCCAAGGGCGGCGTCGAAGGCCTGGTGCGGGCGCTGGCGGCGGACTACTCCGCGGCCGGCCTGCGCATCAATGCCATCGCCCCCGGCCTGCTGCGCACGCCGGCCACCGCCCGCCTGCTGTCGAGCGAAGCCTCCACCAAGGCCATCCGCGCCCAGTACCCGCTGGGCCGGCATGGCGAAGCCGAAGACGCGGCGGCGCTGGGCGCCTTCCTGCTGTCGGACGAGGCCGGCTGGGTGACCGGCCAGGTGATCGCGCTCGATGGCGGTTTCCAGGCCGTTCGGCCGATGGTGCGGGCGGGCTGAGAGCGCATGTCCCACGCCATCGTCTGGTTCCGCCGCGACCTGCGCCTGGCCGACAACCCGGCCCTGCAGGCGGCGCTGGACGCCGGCCACGTGCCGGTGCCGGTTTACATCCACGCGCCGGACGAAGACGCGCCCTGGGCGCCCGGCGCCGCCAGTCGTGCCTGGCTGCATCGTTCGCTGCAGGCACTCGACGCCGACCTGCGTGCGCGCGGTTCGCGCCTGGTGATCCGCCGCGGCGACAGCCTGGCCGAACTGGAAAAACTGATCAGTGAAACCCGCGCCGAAGCCCTGCACTGGAACCGCCTGTACGAGCCGGCCAGCATCGCCCGCGACACCCGCATAAAGCAGGGCCTGAAATCGCGCGGCCTGGAGGTGCAAAGCCACAATGCCGCGCTGCTGGTCGAGCCCTGGACGGTGCAGACCGGGCAGGGTGGTCCCTACCGCGTATTCACCCCGTTCTGGAAAAACGCCCGCCAGGTGCTTGAATCGGTGCGCGCCGCGCCGGCACCCGACCGCCTGCCCGAACCCCCGGCGACGCTGGCCGGCCTGGGCGCGGAGGACCTGGCCCTGTCGCCGCCGGCCCACGAGCCGGCCTGGGATGCCGGTTTCTGGGAACACTGGACGCCGGGCGAAGCCGGTGCGCTGGAACTGCTGGAGATCTTCCTGGACGGCGCCCTGCACGGCTACAAGCGCCAGCGCGATATCCCCGGCCGGGTCGGCACCTCGCGCCTGTCGCCGCACCTGCACTTCGGCGAAATTTCGCCGCGAACCATCGTGGCCGCCCTGCAGGCCGGCGACTGGCCGGCGGCGATCCGGCCGGACCTGGACCACTATCTTTCCGAACTGGGCTGGCGTGAATTCAGCCACCACCTGATCTTCCATTTTCCGGAAACGCCCACCGACAACCTCAACCCGAAGTTCGAGGACTTTCCCTGGGCCGATCCCGACCCGGCGCTGCTCGAAGCCTGGCAGCAGGGCCGCACGGGCGTTCCAATGGTGGACGCGGGCATGCGCGAGCTCTGGGCCACCGGCTGGATGCACAACCGCGTGCGCATGGTGGCGGCGAGTTTCCTGACCAAGAACCTGCGGATGCACTGGCGCCACGGCGCCGACTGGTTCTGGGACACCCTGGTGGACGCCGACCTGGCCAACAATACCCAGGGCTGGCAGTGGACCGCCGGCAGCGGCGCCGATGCCGCGCCGTACTTCCGCATCTTCAGCCCGATCTCGCAGACCCAGCGTTTCGACCCGGACGGCGCCTACCTGCGGCGCTGGCTGCCGGAGCTGGCAAACCTGCCCGATGCGGCGCTGGCGGCGCCCTGGGAACAGCCCGACCTGCTGCGGGCCAAGGCCCCCGACTACCCCCGCCAGCCAGTGGTGGACCTGCGCGGGAGCCGCGAGGCCGCGCTGGCCGCCTACGCGTCGGTGCGTGCCGACGGCCCGGCCCGGCGTTGACGCCTTGGCGCCGTGGCCGGCATCCTGCCCGGAACCGGGGAGGAAACATGGCCGTGGCGCGCAGCAAGGGTAAGAAGACGCCGATGTCCCGGGTGGACACCGCCTGGCTGCGCATGGAGCGCGCCACCAACCTGATGATGATCACCGGCGTGATGATGTTCGAGTCCCATCTCGACATCCGCACCCTGCGAAAGGTGATCGAGACCAAGTTCCTGGCTTACCCGCGTTTCCGGCAAAAAGCCGTGGACGGGCCCACGGGTGCGTTCTGGCAGGACGACGCTGATTTCGACCTCGACTGGCACATCCGCCTGACCGCGCTGCCCGGCAAGGGCGGCAAGCGCGAACTCGAACGACTGACCAGCCAGCTGGCCTCGACGCCGCTCGACAAGTCCAAGCCGCTTTGGCAGTTCCACCTGGTCGAACGTTACAACGGCGGTTCGGCGCTGATCTCGCGCATCCACCACTGTTACGCCGACGGCATCGCCCTGGTGCAGGTGCTGCTTTCGCTCACCGAAATGGGCGAGGACGACAAGCGCAAGAAGTCGCTGGCCCGGCGCTGGCTGAAAAAAGAAGAACACGCCCCCGTGGCCAAGCGCGTCGGCGCGATCGACCGCTACATGCAGCTGGGCAACAAGATGCTCGAGAAGGGCATGGATTTCTATCGCGACCCCTCGCTGGCCGCGGTGCTGGCCAGCGAGGGCGTCGACATCGCGAAGGAAATCGGCCTGGCGCTGTCGCTTTCCGACGATCCCGACACCGTGCTCAAGGGCCGCCTTGGCGTCAGCAAGCGCGTGGCCTGGGCCGAACCGCTGGCGCTGGAAGAAGTGAAGTCGGTCAGCCGGGCCCTGCGCTGCACGGTCAACGACATCCTGCTGGCCTCGGCCACGGGTGCCCTGCGCAGCTACATGATCGAACGCGGCGAGCAGCTCGATGGCATCACCATCCGCGCCACCGTGCCGGTGAACCTGCGGCCGCTGGAGCATGCCAAACAGCTGGGCAACCACTTCGGGCTGGTGTTCCTGGACCTGCCCGTGGGCGAAGCCAACCCGATGCGCCGGCTCGAGCGCGTGGCCGCGTCCATGAAGCTGCTGCGCAAGTCCCGCCAGGCCGTGGCCACCTTCGGCGCCCTGGCGGCGGTGGGCATGGCGCCGCCGGCGGTGCAGTCCTTCGCGCTGGAAATGTTCAGCCGCAAGGCCTCGGCGGTGGCCACCAACGTGCCCGGGCCGCAGATGCCGCTTTACCTCGGCGGCAGCAAGATCAGCGACCTGATGTTCTGGGTGCCGCAGAACGGCTCGATCGGGCTGGGCATTTCCATCCTGAGCTACAACGGCGCCGTACATTTCGGCCTGATCGCCGACGCCAAGCTGATGCCCGACCCGGACTCGGTGATCCGCCGCTTCCGACCCGAGTTCGAGAAGCTGCTTTACCTGGCGCTGATGGCGCGCTGGGAAGGCGAATTCTGCGCCGAGGCCGCCGAGGCCCTGCTGCAGGAAAGCACGCATGGCGAATGAATCCTGCGACATCCCCGGCCAGGGACTGCGTGTCCCGCCTTCCGGGGTGCCCGACCCGGCCCAGGACATCGCCACCGCCGACGACCGCGGCGAGCTGGTGCTGGCCGGCGGCT
>NZ_CAXBJS010000231.1:0-3582 GCF_963976025.1 uncultured Arenimonas sp. | reverse complement strand
CTGGCCGACCGCGCCGGCCACAAGCCCAGCGAACTTTCCGGCGGCCAACAGCAGCGCGTGGCCATCGCCCGCGCCCTGATCAACGAGCCGCCGTTGCTGCTGGCCGACGAACCCACCGGTGCGCTGGACTCGCGCACGAGCGAGGAAATCATGGCCCTGTTCGAAAGCCTGCAGGCCGGCGGCCGCACCATCGTCATCATCACCCACGAACGGCCGGTGGCCGAACACGCCGACCGCATCGTGGTGATGCACGACGGCGAACTGCACGAAGAAGGCTGGCAGGCCCCGGGGAAAGGCAAATGACGCTCACCGACGTTCTGCGTTCCGCGGTGTCCTCGCTGCGCGGCAACTGGCTGCGCAGCATCCTGACCGCGCTGGGCGTGATCATCGGCATCGCCGCGGTCATCGTGATGGTGTCGGTCGGGCAGGGCACGCAGTCCGAACTCGACCAGATGATTTCGCGCCTGGGTTCGAACCGGCTGGAGGTTTTCGGCGGCGCGTCGCGCGGACCGGCCCGCGGCGGCGCCGGCAGCGAGGCCAGCCTGACCGACTCGGACGCCGACGCGATCCGCAGTGAAATCCCCGGCGTGCAGTACGTCGCCACCTCGGTGTCCGGCGGCGGCCAGGTGGTGTTCGCCGAAAACAACTGGTCGACGCGCTGGGAAGGCGTGAACGCCGATTATTTCCCGGTGAACGACTGGCAGATCGAATCGGGCGAGGCGTTTTCGCCGCGCGACTACAACTCGGCCAACAAGGTGGTGATCCTTGGTGAAACCGTGCGCCGCGAACTGTTCGGCGACGGCGATCCGATCGGCGCCACCGTTCGTTTCGGCCGGGTGCCGCTGAAGGTGGTGGGCGTGCTGTCGGCCAAGGGCCAGGGCAACTGGGGCCAGGACTCGGACGACATCATGCTGGTGCCGCTGGAAACCGGCCGCCGGCGCATGGCCGCGGCGGCGGCGCAAGCCACGCCCGCCGCCGGCGCCGTCGCCACGCCGCGCCGTGCCGACAACGTCAACCGCATTTCGGTCGGCGTCGGCCGGGCCGAAGACCTGGCTTTCGTCGAGGGCGAGATCAACGCCCTGCTGCGCCAGCGCCACCGCATCGCGCCGGGCGCCGAGGACGACTTCCAGGTGCGCAACATCGCCGAGATCGTCGCCACGCGCACCCAGACAACGCGGCTGATGTCGCTGCTGCTGGGCGCGGTGGCCAGCATTTCGCTCATCGTCGGCGGCATCGGCATCATGAACATCATGCTGGTGTCGGTGACCGAACGCATCCGCGAAATCGGCCTGCGCATGGCCGTGGGCGCCGGCCCGCGCGAGATCCAGATGCAGTTCCTGGCCGAGGCCATGCTGATTTCCCTGGGCGGCGGCGCCATCGGCATCGCCCTGGGCGTTGCCGGCGCGCTGCTGACCAGCAAGTTCGGTGCGCTGCCGGTGCAGCTGGACCTGCAGGTGGTGGCGATGGCGACCGGGTTCTCGGTGGCCACCGGCCTGTTCTTCGGCTTTTACCCGGCGCGCAAGGCCGCGCGCCTGGATCCGATCGAAGCACTGCGCCACCAGGGTTAGACTCGGCCTGGTTCTTCCCTTCGAGGTTTGCCATGTCCCGTCCGCTGCTGCTTGCCCTTGCCCTTGCCGCCACGGCGCCCGCCTGGGCGGAAGATTCCCCGACCGCCCTGGTCATCCACGGCGGCGCCGGCGTGATCGATCGCAGCGCGCTGTCCGCGGAAGAAGAAGAAGCCGTGCGCGCCGACCTCGACCGCGCGCTCGACGCCGGCCACGCGCTGCTTGCCGACGGCGGCACGGCGCTCGATGCGGTCACGGCCGCGGTTCGCGTGCTGGAAGAATCGCCCTGGTTCAACGCCGGCAAGGGCGCGGTGTTCAACGCCGTCGGCGGGCATGAACTCGACGCCGCGATCATGGAAGGCCAGACCCGCCGCGCCGGCGCCGTTGCCGGCGTCAGCACCGTGCGCAGCCCGATCCTGCTCTCGCGCGCGGTGATGGAGCGTTCGCCGCACGTCATGCTGGCAGGCGCCGGCGCCGAGAAGTTCGCCGACGACCATCCCGACATCGAACGTGTGGCGCCGGACTGGTTCGACACCGACCGCCGCCGCGAACAGCTGGAAAAAGCCCGCCAGCGCGAACAGGCCGGGCAGGCGGCGCTTCCGGTCACCTATTTCGGCACGGTCGGCGCGGTGGCGCTGGACAAACACGGCCACATCGCCGCGGCTACTTCCACCGGCGGCATGACCAACAAGCGCTGGGGCCGCATCGGTGATGCGCCGATCATCGGCTCGGGCACCTGGGCCGACGCAGGCTGCGGCGTTTCCGGCACCGGCTGGGGCGAGTTCTATATCCGTTCGGCGGCGGCGCACGACATCTGCGCCCGGGTCGCCTACCGCGGCGATTCGCTGGCGGCGGCCTCGGAAGAAGTGATCAACGGCATCGTGCCCGGACTCGGCGGCGACGGCGGTGCCATCGCCCTGGACGCCAAGGGCAACATCGCCATGCCCTTCAACACCTCGGGCATGTACCGCGGCTGGATCAAACCCGACGGTAGCCGCGGCACCGCGATCTTCCGCGATCAGTAATCAGTCGCGGAAGCTGGCGCGCACGTCGGCGCGATTGATCACCACCAGCGTGAACACCCCCAGCACGGTGCCCACCGGCACCTGCAGGCAGTTCAGGCCTGCCACCACCGCGCACAGCATCCAGTGCCGGCGCGCGCGCAGGGAGCGCGCTGCGAACAGGTTCAGGACCAGACCCAGCAGAAGCATCAGGCCCATGGCGGCGTAGAACCACACGAAGAAGCCGAAGAAGCCTTCCGGCGGTGGATTGGCCTGGTTCTGCCAGTTGGCGTTGTCCATCATCTGGCTCATCAGCCCGTAATGCAGGGCCAGGAAGCCCATGCCGAGCAGGGCGAAGCCGGCGAATATGTAGTGGAAGACCGACAATAGACGCAGGTGGTCTTCGGACGGGGCGGGCAGGGGCGGGGTGGTGTTGTCCATGGGCCAAGCCTAGCCCAATCCGCGCGGCCAATCGCCTCTCTCTGCCATCATCCGCTGATGGACATGGCCACCTACCGGTCACTGCTCGCCCAGGCCCGGCGCCACTCCCGCCGCGCCGACGAGGCCGAGGCCACGGCGCTGGCCTACGTGCGCGACCCGGCCCGCAGCGTCGAGCTGCAGTTCGGGCTCGTGCGACGGGCCCTGCAGGCCGTGGTCGCGCTGCGGCCCGGGCTGGGCACCCACGATGCCGACGGTCACCTGCTGGTGATCCCCGGCGACGCTGAAAAGGAAGCGTCCGGCGCATGATGCGCCGGACGCCTTCGTGGCGGGCTCAGAATCCGCGGTCGCCGGAGATGATGCCGCCCAGGCCGCCCAGCACCGAACCTTCGCCCTTGCTGCCACCCTTCTGGTAGGCGGCCGACATCATGCGGCCGGCCAGGCGCGAGAACGGCAGCGACTGCAGCCAGACCTTGCCCGGGCCGGTGAGCGTGGCCAGGAACACACCTTCGCCGCCGAACAGCATCGACTTCACGCCGCCGACCGGCTTGATGTCGAAGTTCACCGTGCTGGTCATC
>NZ_CAXBJS010000230.1:0-3597 GCF_963976025.1 uncultured Arenimonas sp. | reverse complement strand
GCGAATTCGCCGCCCTGCGCCATCAGCACGGCGCGGTCGAGTGCGTCGGCATGCGAGCTGCGCAGGATCCGCGCCACCGCGTAGATGCACAGGCCCTTGGCCAGCATCAGCACCGGCACCGCCGCCGCGATGAAGGCCAGGTTGCCCGCCACCACCGCCAGGTCCAGCGACATGCCCACGGCCAGGAAGAACAAGCCCAGCAACAGTCCCCGGAAGGGTTCGATGTCCGCCTCGAGCTGGTGGCGGAACGCCGATTCCGAGAGCAGCACACCGGCCAGGAACGCGCCCATGGCCATCGAAAGCCCGCCCATGTCCATCAGCACCGCCGAGCCCAGCACCACCAGCAGCGCCGCGGCCGTCATCACCTCGCGCGCCTTGGCCCGCGCCAGCAGGCGGAACAGCGGGTTCAGCGCCCAAAGCCCGACCACCACCAGCCCGGCCAGGGCCGCCACGCCCTGCGCCACCGCCAGCCAGCGCGAACTGCCGTCCGCGCCGGGCACGACCGGCGCCATGAAGGCGACCAGCGCCAGCAGCGGCACGATCAGCAGGTCTTCAAACAGCAGGATCGACACCATGCGCTGCCCGCGCGGCAGGGCGATGTCGCCGCGCTCGCCCAACAACTGCATGACGATGGCCGTGGACGTGAGCACGAAACCGGCGGCGCCCAGGAAGGCCACCGGCGGCGCCAGCCCGAAACCCAGCAGGATGCCGGTCATCACCGCGGTGACCAGCCCGACCTGCAGCGCACCGAGGCCGAAGATCTGGCCGCGCAGCTGCCAGAGGTGGGACGGGCGCATCTCCAGGCCGATGATGAAGAGGAACATCACCACGCCCAGTTCGGCGACATGCAGGATGGCCGCCGGCTCGGTGAACAGGCCCAGGCCGAACGGCCCCACCGCGAGTCCCGCCGCCAGGTAGCCAAGCACCGAACCCAGGCCCAGGCGCCGGAACAGCGGCACGGCCACCACCGCCGCCCCCAGCAGCGCCACTATCCGGACCAGGTCGCCCGCATCATTTTCAACCGCCATCAGCCCGCCCCTCGCCCTGCCCCTGAATGGCCCCTTTTTACCTGATCAGCGGGATGGGCGCGGCCGGGCGCCGGGCGTGACTTGTGACCGGCGCGCGGCGGTCCGGTGCGCGCCATGCTTCGGCCAGCCCTTGCAGCCCCCTGCTGCCCCTGCCCCGAGGACACCGACGATGCGCACTCCCTTCCTGCTGGCCCTGCTGATGGCGGTTGCCGGCTGCGCCAGCCAGCCCGCGCCGCGCGTGGCGCCCGTTGACCTGGACGCACTGACGCGCGAGGTCGCGGCTGCCGAAACCGCGTTCGCGAAAAGCATGGCCGACCGCGACTTCGATGCCTTCGCCAGCTTCCTGGCCGAGGACGCCATCTTCCAGCCGGGCCCGGACAGCCTGCGCGGCAAGGCGGCGATCCTGGCGGCCTGGGGCAAATATTTCGAAGGCGCGCAGGCGCCGTTTTCCTGGCGCCCGGAAACCGTGGTCGTGCTCGACGGCGGCCAGCTGGCGCAGACCAAGGGGCCCGTTTTCGACCCCGAGGGCAAGCCGATCATGGAATTCCGATCCACCTGGCGCCGCGACCCCGACGGCCGCTGGAAGGTGGTCTTCGACGACGGCACCTGCCTGTGCGGCAAGCGCGGTTAGACTGCCGGCACTCCCGGCGGCGAGGCTGCAGCGATGGCCAAGACAGTCAACAAGACACAGGCAACCGATGCCGACGTCGACCAATTCCTGGCTGCCATCCCCGACCCCGGGCGACGCGAGGACTGCCAGCGCATCCGCGCCCTGATGGAAGCTGCTACCGGCGCACCCGCGCGTTTGTGGGGGCCATCCATCGTTGGTTTCGGGGTGTACCACTACCGCTATGAAAGCGGCCGCGAAGGCGACTGGATGGTGACCGGCATTTCACCGCGCAAGAACGACCTGACGCTCTACATCATGCCGGGCTTCGCGCGCTACGAATCGCTGATGGCCAAACTGGGCAGACACAAGACCGGCAAGAGCTGCCTGTACATCAAGCGCCTGGCCGACGTGGACATGGCCGTGCTCGAAACCCTGGTGCGCGATTCGGTGGCGGCGATGGCGCCGCAGCGCACCGACGTTCCCGACCCGGGCTGAAATCCGGCTTCAGTCCAGCCGCGGCCAGTCCGAGGCGTCCAGCGTTTCCCGATAGCCATGCCAGGTGGCGTACGCCAGCCAGGGCATCACCAGCACCAGGCCCAGGAATCCCGTGAGGAAACCCAGGGCGGTCAGCAGGGCGATCCAGCCCGCCCACTGCAGGGCGACCAGTTTGTTGCGCAGCACCGCGTTCACGCTGGAAACGCCGGCGGTGACCATGTCGACGTCGCGGTCGGCGATCATCGGCAGCGAAAACGCCGCGATGGCGAAGGTCAGCGCGGCGAACACCGAGCCGGCGGCCGAGCCGATCAGCAGGAACTCCGCCCAGGTGGCGAAATCGCCGCGTTCGATCGGCACCAGCGCATTGACCATCATGCCGGCGCGCGACCACAGCATAAGCACGATGCCCTGGGCCAGCGCGAACACGCCCGCCTGCCCCACCACCCGCCGCGCCAGCACGAAGGAATCGTTCAGTCGCGGCTGCCGCCCGGCCTCGAGTTCACGGCTGACGCAATAAAGCCCGACGCCCAGCAGCGGCGCGACGAAGACGAAACCCGACACCAGCGCCGCCAGCAGCGCGAACCGGCCCAGGCTCCAGGCCAGGGCCGAAATCACCAGGCTCACCAGCAGCACGACGACGCCGAACAGCAGGCTCAGTCCCGGCGCGCGCCGGTAGTCGCGCCAGCCCGCACGCAGCCAGCGCAGCGGTGCGCGATGGTCGAGCCGGGCGCAGGGAACGGCAAAGGGCCGCGCCTGGGACTCGGGAGCCTGGCCGGGTTCGCTGGCCACGCCGGCCTCAGACCTCGCGCTGCATGCCCAGGCGCGACAGGGTGACGTCGGCGCCAAGCTTCTTGTCCAGCGCCTTGGCCAGGGCCTCGCGGGCGTCGTCCTCGCCGTGCACCAGCACCACTGGCGGACGGCCCTCGATGGCAGCGTACCAGTCCATCAGCCCGGACTGGCCGGCATGGGCGGACAGGCCACCGACGGTATGGCGGACGGCGTTGACGCGGATTTCCTCGCCGAAGATGCGCACGGTTTCGGCGCCATCGACCAGGCGCCGGCCCAGCGTGCCGCGCGCCTGGTAACCCACGAACATCACGTGCGACTGCTTGCGCCCGAGGTTCTGGCGAAGGTGGTGGCGCACGCGGCCGCCGTTGCACATGCCGGAGCCGGCGATGATGATCGCGCCGCCGCGGATGTTGTTGATGGCCTGCGACTGCGCCACTTCGGGCGTTAGCTGCAGGTTGGGCATCTTGAATGGATGCGGGCGCCCGTTCCACACGGCCTGGGCATCGTCGTCGAACAGGCGCTCGTGGCGGCCATAGACATCAACGACGCGCATGGCCATGGGGCTGTCGAGGAAGATCTTCCAGCGCGACATCTTCCACTCGTCCCACTGGCGCGCGAACCAGTACAACAATTCCTGGCTGCGGCCGACGGCGAAGGCCGGGATGATGATGTTGC